>NZ_VPAM01000009.1:0-114033 GCF_013419215.1 Acinetobacter sp. YH12096
ACTGAGGATCAGAAAGCTTGTTTGAATCGATGTATTTCATCCGCAGATTATGCACGAATGCTAAGAAATCCGGAGTGCAAATATTAACCAAAAAGAAGATCGTTTTTTGATTTATGAAAGAGATCTATTGTTAACAATAACCAAGCAACTGAGAACTTTGGAGTGTCATAAATTTCTTCTCTTAATCCATATTCTTTTCGTATAGATTTTTCATGTGAAAAATACCTTATTTCAAGTAGCCTTGCTCTTTGAATATATGTTTCTAAAATTTCATTTTGAATATAACTTTTAGTTTTAAAAATTAATTCATCTAAAGTGTAGAGTTCAATATTTGTATTTTTAGTAGCCTCTATTGCACCAGATTGGAAACCAATTTGTGAGATAATAAAACCCTTATCTGCTCCAATATCATCGACTATAGTGCGTAGGGCTAAAACTTTTTCTTTTGGAACTTTTGTTTTCCGATATTTTGCTTCTATCACCCATTTGATATTTGTACCTAAATATTTAGAAGTAACATAAACATCAATATCATGTTCGGTTCGAACACCAGTAATAGTCTCATTGGTAACAGCCTTTACTCCTAGACTACGAAAATGCTGTGCTATTTTTTCCTGAAAATCAAACCAATCTTTCGCCATTTTTTCAATTTATTAAATATGTACTACTATAGATTATATTTTTTAATCAAACCCGCATACAAATTTTAACTCTTTCAAATATATACCTCTCCCTAACCCTCTCCTAAAAGG
This sequence comes from Acinetobacter sp. YH12096, assembly GCF_013419215.1. Classification (NCBI taxonomy): domain Bacteria; kingdom Pseudomonadati; phylum Pseudomonadota; class Gammaproteobacteria; order Moraxellales; family Moraxellaceae; genus Acinetobacter; species Acinetobacter sp. YH12096. The sequence goes on from NZ_VPAM01000009.1 coordinate 753, forward strand.
AGAGGGAAAATTCATTGTGACCCCAATGAAACCATTCATTCCAAACAACTAAAAACTTTAAGCATTCACTATGCTAAAAAGAGCTAAAACTAAAATATTGACAAATCGCTCTATGAAAAAAACTACTTATTAAAATTAAAGTAAATTTAATTTATTGATATTTCACTATCTTTATATAAAATGTGCTCGCTTTTTATAATTTATTAATCTTAGGGGTACAACATGAAAAAATTATTGGTTGCAGCACTAGCAGTTTCGACAGTGGCTTTCACTGGCTGTTCAATCCGTATGGCGGATATGACTGTAGCTTCTACAAAAAACTATAATTTAAACTCAAATCAATTCGTAAAAGGTCAGCGCGTTACTGGTGAAGATAAAGTACCAGTTGTGTTATTCCCACTAGGTATTCCAAATTTCAAAACAGCAATTGACCGTGCTATCGAAAAAGACCGCTGTGCAGTTGCACTTTCAGACGTTGTTATCACTCAACTAAACCAAGCATTCCTTGTTGGTCAAATTGGCTATCGCGTTGAAGGTACACAAGTTATTGACCGTTCACAACCAGAATGCAACAAATAAAATTGTATAAAAAAGCTTCTATTCGTAGAGGCTTTTTTTTTCGTTCAATCACTTCATACCAAAAATCAACTTTAAACCCAGCACTGTCATCACTGCCCCAGCTGCCCGATCAAAACCCGCTTTAAACTTCAAATAGACTTTACGTGGTTTTTCTGCTGACAACGCCACAGCGACCAATGAGCACCACCCTGCATCGATAAAGAAACACAAAACTGGCAATACAAAGTAGAAATACGTCGGAATGTCTTTCGGTAAAAGTGCCGTAAAAATACTGGCTAACACAATTGCAATTTTAGGATTCGACAACTGAGTAATTAAACCAGTGGTAAATGCACGACGGAGTGACATCTGCGAGCTGCTGGCATCACCAACTTCAATCGGTTCTTTGGCATGTTTTATAATTTTAAATGCCATCCAAAGCAAATATAAACCACCGCAAATCTTTAAAGCCAAATAGGCCGAAGGCAATGCCAATAAAAATGCCTGTAAACCGAGGACTGCAAGCAAACCAAAAATTGCTGCACCAGTTCCTGTACCTAATGCAGTAAATAAACCGTGCTGACGTGAAATCGCAATTGAATTTTTCGCCACATATATTGACGTTGGCCCCGGGCTCATTGCACCAAGTAATAGTGCTGCCGCAATCGAGCCTAATATCCAAAATGATTCCACTGTCACACCGTTTTCACTTAAATTCGTGGCAATTTTACAGATAGAATCTCTGAATTTCTCCCTATAATTTGCAGTGTTTATTTTAATTGACCAAATTTTTCACTATAAATAACTTGAATACCGCATTAATCCATCGCATCATCGCTAAAAGTACAAATTAATATCAAGACAATGAAATTAGCCGAAGCCCTACTTTTACGCAGTGACTTACAAACTAAATTGGCATCGCTGCAACAACGAATCAATAACAACGTGCTCATTCAAGAAGGTGATGTACCTAGCGAAGAACCGAATGCTTTAATTCAAGAAGCATTTGCAGTAAATACAGAACTTTATGGTTTAATTGAAAAAATTCACGCCACCAATGCACAAGCTAAAACCAGTTCAGGACGCTGCATGCTTTCAGTGCTCAATGAACGTGATTTATTGACCCAGCAGCATCGTATCTTGCAACAAGCGATTGACAGCTCACGCCGTGAAAATGGTCGTTATAGCTCAAGTGAAATCCGTTGGATTAAAACCATTGCAGTGGCAGATTTACAGAAACAGGCCGATAGCATTAGTCAGCAACTTAGACAAAATAACTTAGAAATTCAGGCATCCAATTGGCAAATAGACCTGATAGATTGACCTGATTTAAGCATTTGAACCACGGTTCATTCCAGTTCGGGCATACTGGGCGAGTACAGAGCCTTTTTAAATGTTTGTAAGGCTTTAATCCAACAAACTAAACTGCAGAAGTAAGACGTCTACTTCAAAATGTTCACACATCTGACGTAGCACACTGCATCTGTGACTCTTTACATGTCACGTCTCACTACCGTGTACTGACAGTATGTCCACCCTATTTTTTATGCACCTATGTGCTAATCGTCATCTGCAGCGGCTTCATTGAGCGCAACATCGTCACGCGGTAATTTATAGTCATGGTCATTTACAGGGACACCACCAATGATCATGGTGCGATGTTCATTTTGAGGACGATGCAATTCGTCTGTCGTATCACAACCCACCATCCAAAAACTGCACAGGCATAGCATAGGCAACACAGCCCGACTTAATTTGCTCATTGAATGCCCTCCATTTTTATAATTATCTTGCTTATAAATTCAGCATAGCATTTTTGTGCAGATATTCACCTTATTTATCTGCCGATTTAGGGTCAATTGTCAGGAATGATGTCTCTATGTCGTTTCCTATACTAATCATAGAATCATATGATATGTGCTGATATAAACGGAATCGTTCTCTTGGAAACTAAATATACTCAACAGGATTTCATCTTCCGCACCTCCCGTTTTACAATGCCTACCTATTTGACCTCTAACCGCCAAGATAACGATCACTAACATGTTTGAATCTATCGCCCACGCCATTCCTGAGCAGACTATTCAATATCAAGGGGTTGATTTGTGTATTAAGCGTTTGGACTTAGTACACCCACAAATATCAGGCAATAAATTTTATAAACTTAAATACAATTTTATTGAGGCGCAGAAATTAGGGGTTAAACACGTGCTTAGCTTTGGGGGCGCTTATTCAAATCACATTGCAGCCACCGCATTTGCCGCACATTTATTTGGATTCGGTAGTCTAGGCATCATCCGTGGGGAAGAATTACAACATCAAGCCCGAAATCCTACTTTAGCTACCGCCGAACAGTTTGGTATGCAGCTCAATTTTGTCACACGCCAACAGTATCGGGAAATGAAACAAGTAGACGCTTTAGCGCAATTACGACAGGAATATCCCGAACATTATGTCATTCCTGAAGGTGGAACCAATGCATTGGCTATCCGTGGCTGTACGGAAATATTAAGTCATGAAAATCAACAAAATTTTGATCTCATCTGCTGTGCCGTCGGTACAGGTGGAACCATAACGGGCTTGATCGAAGCCAGTGCGGAACATCAACATGTTCTTGGCTTTTCAGCGCTCAAAGGTAATTTTCTTTGCGACGATGTTGCTCAATTGACGCAGAAAACCAATTGGAGCATCAGTGATGAATTTTGCTGTGGTGGCTATGCCAAAACAACGCCGGAACTTTTACAATTTATGCAGGACTTTGAACAACGCTATGCGATCCCATTAGAACAAGTTTATACGGCTAAAATGCTGCGAGGTATTTTCAGCATGATTGAGCGGGGTCAGATTACAAACCATCAACGTGTTTTAGTGATCCATACTGGTGGCCTACAAGGTCGCTTGAAAGGTTCAACCGAAGCGCTAAAAAGCGTATAATCCTGCGTCCTTTCTTCCACGCGGAAACCTACCATGTCGCAAAATCAATATGATGTCCTTGTTTTAGGTGCTGGTGCATCAGGCTTAATGACGGCATATAAAGCGGCGCAGCGTGGACGCAAAGTTTTGGTGGTTGAAAAAGCCAATAAAGTTGGCAAAAAGATCCTAATGTCTGGCGGCGGTAAATGCAATTTCACCAATTTGTATGTCGAACCAGAAAATTATATTTCACATAATCCGCACTTTGTTATTTCGGCATTAACTCGCTATACCAACTGGGACTTCATTGGTATGGTCTGCGAATATGGCATTGAGTACGAAGAGCGCAAACATGGGCAGTTATTTACCCAAAATGGTGCAAAAGAAATTCTCGCCATGCTATTGGCAGAATGTGACAAAACGGGCTTGGTGGATATTAAAACCAACTGTGAAGTAAAAGCAGTCAATGCCTTGCCAGAACAAGGCTTTCAAGTGGCAACCAATCTAGGCTATTTTGAAGCAGAATCGGTGGTTATTGCCAGTGGCGGTCTTTCTATTCCTACTTTAGGTGGTTCAGGAATTGGCTATGAGATTGCCAAACAATTTGGTCATTCTGTCTACCCCACTCGCGCTGGCTTAGTACCCTTCACTTTCTCCGATAGTTTTAAAGAAGTCACCACACGCTTGAGCGGCAATGCTGTTGAAGCCACGTTATCGAATGAGTTAAACAGTTTTACTGAGGCTCTACTCTTTACTCACCGTGGTTTAAGTGGCCCAAGCTCATTGCAGCTTTCAAACTACTGGGATGTCGGTCAACGTTTTAACATCAATTTCCTGCCAACTTTAGATGTTTTAGATTTCCTCAAATCTAAGAAATCTAGTCAACCAAAAGTGTTACTGCGCACACTGTTCAATGAACACTTACCGAAAAGCGTGGTTGTGGAATTACAAAATCTGATTTGGCCTGAACAAGCTGAATTAGCCATTGGCAATATCAGTGATGAAAAACTAGAACTCATTGCAAGCCGTTTAGAAAGCTTTGAAGTAAAACCATCAGGCACTGAAGGTTACCGTACTGCTGAAGTTACACTGGGTGGTGTCGATACCACTGAAGTCTCATCAAAAACCATGGAAAGTAAAAAACAGAAAGGCCTGTACTTTATTGGCGAAGTACTCGATGTAACGGGTCATTTAGGTGGATACAATTTCCAATGGGCATGGGCTTCTGCGCATGCAGCTTCTGAATACGTCTGATCTCGACATAGAATTAATTAAATATAACCTGCAGAAGATCTCTGCATAAAAAAAGGGCTGATTCATTCAGCCCTTTTTTTATGCCCGATCTGACTTATTCAAGATAGTCGGTTTTAAATAATGATACTGACGACGACGAAGTTCGTTGAATTGTCATATCCATTTTTTCAACGGCAACTGAAATATGTTGTGGTTGCACGCTTGCGGTTTGTTTGAGTGTCGATACTAAAGTATTGAGCATTGAAATTACCCCCATTTTGCCATCCCTTTGCACGGATCATAAGTGTCATTCATGACAGCAATATGAATCCTAAGTTTTTATATTTTAAGTAATATTCTATATATCACTATTACTTAAAATACCAATTTTCGAGTAAATTTCAATCATTATTTTTGGACTGATTGGTATCATTATTTTCACTTTTTGGCGGTGATTGTTCTGCCTGCTCCAAATTAGTGCGTTTTGGTTTTGCAAAAATAAAGCGTCGTGCGCTTGCCAAAAAACCCACCGTGATCCCTGCAATAATCACTGGGGCTAAAAATTTATTCGGTGCTTTTGCCATACAATATTCCTTATAAAGCATTAAAATCGACCACTTAAGCGTGGCCGATTTTTTTAAAGACAGAATAGTTTAATTTGGATCATCTGGTTTTGGCGGGGTTAAAGGTGCCGAAGGTGCATCGACCTGTTTTTCAGCCTCGCCTGTCGATCCAAATGGATTATTTTGTGGTTGATCACTTGGGTTTACATCCAACTGATCTGGCGTCGCAGTTTCTTTTTCACTGACGCCGGGAGTAGCTTGCTGAATGTTTGGATAGCCATCATCGGTTTTCACCTCAGAAGTCATCACAGATGTTGATGGCGTTGGACTCGCTGCGGACGATGTTTGCGTATTAAAGGTGGTTTTTGCCTTCGCCTGTTCCTGTACTGGATTCGGTTCGTTGGCTTCACGTTTCGCTTTATCGATAAGATCTGATAACAATCGTTCCGCCGGATTGCGACCGCCTAAACCAAAGGCCAAAGCAAATGCAACAGCAACCGCACCAAGCGTTAAACCAAAGGCCAAATTCACGATCGAGTCGGCAATACCCATGGCACGCAAGCCCATGGCTACAACCAAGCCCATAATCAGCACACGGACCAAATTACCTAACCAACGTGAACTGTTATATTCCCCTCGTTGCACCACATTTGCCACAATATTGGCAAGCCAGAAACCCACCACCAAGATTACAGCACCAAGTAAAATACTTGCACCGAACTGGATAAACATAGCAATAAGGGCACTGATTTGCTCAAAGCCTAAACGGTTAGCAGCTTCAGATACCGCAAACAACATGGTGAAAAATACAATGAGGCAACCGACAACATCCGACACTTTGGTTTTGCCCAAAAAGCGTTGAATGTCTAATTTTTCTGGCACAGTATCAACACCTGTACCCGAGATCACATCCACAACTAGACGCGCTACAAAGCGTGACACCACATAGGCCAAGATTAAGATTAAACCTGCGGCAATGATGTTCGGTATCGCATACATGATCTCATGTAACATGGCTGTTGCAGGCTGAGAAATCGCCTCGATACCAAGTGCTTCGAAAGCCACAATTAATGCAGTGATAATGACTATAGCAAAGACAAAATTACCCAAAACTTGAGCAAGTTTTGCGTTTTTAAACATGCCCACTTTTTCGACTTGCTGCTGCAAACTCAAACTGTTCACCAAGCCTTCCACGATACCTCGCACAATCTTCGCCAAAATATAACCCACAAAGACGATGACACCGGCAATAAAGATATTGGGAAGATAAGAAACAACTTCAGTGACCATATTTTGGATTGGGAACAATAGACCGTTCAAACCCAAGATCGATAAAACAATCGGTAGGAAAAGTAACAAAATCAGCCAATATACAATTTCACTGATATTTTGACTGATAGGGCTGACACCAACCTCAGAACTAAGTTTTTCATCGAGTTGGGTTTTATCAAGCAGTTTCTTTGAACCGACTTTGACCAAACTCGCCACGATCCAACCAATAAAACCTACAGCTACCGCAGCCAAGAGCTGTGGAATAAATAACAAGAACTGCTGAATCATATTACTGAATGGGCCACTGACACTGGTCAAATTCAGCACATTGAGCGCACCAATGACGGCAATGATCAAAATAATCCAGAACACTACTCTGGAGACTATATTTTCAACATTGGAACGGTGCCCAGTTGCATTTGAAAGTTTTTGATTTGTACCTAATTGTTGCAGAACTTTTTTGACGCCAGCAGCAATCAATAAAGCAATGACCCAACCTATCAGGAGAATTGCTACTGCACTTAAAATGGGGTGAAACTGTTCCCAATAATACATGGCATCAAAACGGCCACGCGGACCACCCAGATAATCATTCATACGTTCGCCCTCATTGTTATACATGATCTGTTGTTATGTGCATTTTTACGTATGCCGCGATATCACACAGCATTGGTGCTTTAAACTTGAGCTTTCTTTTCCACCTTAGTTTTTGCGTATTTTTTAATCAACCAAAGTATGCATAACTCCAACAAAAGCTCACAATTGAATGTAAAAAAGCCTTGGCATAACCAAGGCTTTATTTGTGTCATTCTGATGAGATGCTTAAGGTTCAGATCTTGCAATCATGTAAATCTGACTCATGTATTTATCATCAATGATCTGTCGCAGTTGCAGTATTTGAATCATTGGCAACAGCTTCATCCCCCGCTGTACCGCTAGTCGTATCATTGGCAGTTGCAGTTTGTGCATTCGGTGCAGGATGATCAGGTGGTGCATCCGAAGCAGACGGTTTCATATCTGCAAACATATAAAACAATAACGCGATTAAGAAGATACCCACTAAAATTAGCATATACACTGGGATACGTTTTTTTTGTGTTGTTTCTTCTGCGCTGGTGGTATGGGGCGGTTTATTAAAATCGTGTGTCATATTCCCCTCGCTATTTTGTTGTTCGTCGTTCACTTTTTATACTAGCAATACAATATCCTTTGTTGTGTGAAGAACAATTACAATCCGTGAAAACATGTAACTTAAAAGATCAGTTCAATTTACATCCGTTTTTCTGTTTAGATAGTTCCCTTAATTTTAGATTTAAAATCAATCGCTAAGGTAAAAATATCGGAGCATGAAATGAATGTACCATTTCAATCGTATTCATTTTCAGAGTATCAAGTGTTGCAAAAATAAATGCTTTTTTGAGCTAGATGGAATTCTCTGCTTTTGATGAATGAAATGAGCTATAATCATGCACCTTATTTTTCACCTGTTATCAAATCTATGGCGTACCATCAACAAGGTGTAACGCTTGATCTTGACACTGACGTCACTCATCAATGTTCCCTTCATTACACTCGTGATCAGCATCTTATTGGCATTATTGAATTTAGTAAGCCAAGTTATGTGTTGAAATGGGGTGATTTGGAATATTTCCGCCGACGTACTGAAGAGTTTTCAGTGATGCCATTCCCTGAATGCATCAATGCGATGGTGATTGATATTCGAAATATTGCGGCTTTTTTAGATAATGAAGTGCCTATTATTCCTTGGCGCTTGCTCGAAGAAGAATGCCCGATTCGCTTAGTTGTTCCCCAAGATCGACTGGAGCACTATGCTGGCTTTTTTGAACCGACTTGGTTGACTTCAGACGTAGACACAGCGATTCAAGAAATTCGTGAATTTATGGATATGTTTGTGCATTAACACGGAGATTAAACTAAAGTTTAATCCCGAAAACCTCCATCTGGAGGTTTTTTTATGCCCTTTTATTTTAATGATTTATTTCACAATCAAATTAATTTAAATGATATTCAACAACTTACAACAAATTTACTTATAAAAAATGTTCATAACGTATCCCATTTCTTAGTAACAATTCGGCAATAAATTTTGCTTGAGCCTTGTTCGATTTATCACCTAAGATGTAGAAAATGATCTCTTTTTTATTGTTGAAACATTCTTAAAAACAAAGCAATAAAACTAAATACGTAACAAGATCATAAAAAGTGGATATTAAATCAGGGTAAAAGGAGTTTTAACGATGACGTCAAAAAAACATTTAGCAACTTTGTTCTGTGCAAGTGCGCTCACTTTAGGGCTTAGCGCATGTAGTGACAATAAAGCACCTACAACGGATAAAGCTGCAGGAAGTGAAGCTGCTGTTTCCGACTCAGGGACTTTAGATAAGATCAAAAAATCGGGCACGATTGTTTTAGGCTATCGCGATTCATCGATTCCATTTTCATATATCGCAGATAATCCAAACCAACCTGTGGGTTATGCGCATGATCTTCAATTAAAAGTAGTTGAAGCAGTAAAAAAACAATTAAATCTTCCCGATTTAAAAATCCGTTATAACTTAGTGACCAGCCAAAACCGAATTCCATTAGTTTCTAATGGCACCGTCGACTTAGAGTGTGGTTCAACCACCAACAATAAAGAACGCCAACAACAAGTTGATTTCTCAACAGGTTTCTTTGAAGTGGGTTCACGCTTACTTACTGCAAAAGACTCTGGGATTAAAGACTTCGCTGACCTTAAAGGTAAAAAATTAGTCACCACGGCAGGAACTACATCTGAGCGTTATATTCGTCAACATGAAAAAGAGTTAGGTATTGGTGAAGTCATTTCTGCCAAAGACCACGCTGAGTCTTTCCTCATGCTACAAAATGGTCGTGCAGCGGCATTTATGATGGATGATATTTTGCTGGCGGGTGAAAAATCGAAAGCCAAAGATCCAAATAAATGGGAAATCGTGGGTACAGCACCGATTCAAGAAATTTATGGTTGTATGCTACGTAAAGGCGATACTGGCTTTAAACAAGTGGTTGATGATGCAATCAAAGCGACCTATAGCTCTGGTGAAATCAATGACATGTATAAAAAATGGTTCCAAACGCCAATTCCACCAAAAAATATCAATTTGAATTTCCCGATGTCTGATCAATTAAAAGCATTGATTAGCAATCCACATGACCGTGACGAATAACTTTCCCTAAACATTCTAAAGATGCTTAAGCCAAACGGATTTTGGCTTAAGCTCATTATAGGGAGTTCCTATGAATTATAGCTGGAATTGGGGTGTGCTGTTCCAATCTACTGGTGTAGGTGATTCGACCTACCTGAATTGGATTTTAATTGGAATCGGCTGGCTGTTTGTCATCGCTTTGGTGGCATGGAGCATTGCGATGGTGCTCGGCAGCATCTTGGGTATTATGCGTACCCTACCGAGTCCTGTAGCACGAGGTATTGGTACGGCCTACGTGACTATTTTCCGAAATGTACCCTTATTGATTCAACTGTTTATTTGGTTCTATGTTGTACCTAACTTCCTCCCTGCTGCGATTAAAAGCTGGTGGATGAATGACCTTGGAGCAAATACGACCGCCTTAATTTCTGCAAGTGTCGGTTTGGGTCTTTTTACAGCTGCACGGGTCTGTGAACAAGTCAGGACAGGTATTGAAGCGCTTCCTTTGGGGCAAACCAATGCTGGTTATGCCATGGGATTTAGCACGACTCAACTTTATCGCTATGTGATCTTACCGCAGTCGTTCCGCACGATTTTGCCACCACTGAGCTCTGAGTTGACCAACTGTGTCAAAAACACCTCAGTTGCGTCTTTGGTCGGTGTCGCAGAAATCATTTCACAGATGAAAACCATCAGTGAATACACGCAAAACACCATCGAAATTTATACCTACGTCACCATTATTTTCATCGTGATCAACATCTGTTTAATTGGTTTCATGAATTTTCTGGAAAAACGCCTACGCGTTCCTGGCTTAATTGCAGGAGATAAATAATGGAATGGCTCAGTTCTTTTATTCAAGACCTCCAAGCGTCTGGCCCTGCGCTATGGCATGGTTTCAGCATCACACTCAAAGTGGTGATCACGGCAACCATTGGTGGTGTCTTTATTGGGACTTTATTGGCGTTGATGCGCCTGTCCTCGATTAAGGCATTTAATATTTTTGCTAAAGGCTATGTGAACCTCTTTCGTTCTATTCCTTTGCTCTTGGTGCTGATGTGGTTCTACTTTGCCGTACCCTTTATCTACACAGGGATCACCGGTAACTATCTGACGATTGATACTGCCCTCGTTTCGAGTATCGTGGCCTTCATGCTATTTGAAGCGGCTTACTTTTCAGAGATTGTCCGTGCCGGGATTCAATCAATTCCTAAAGGTCAAACTTCTGCAGCTTATGCTCTCGGTATGAGTTATAGCCAAGCAATGCGCTTAATTATTTTGCCGCAATCTTTTCGCAAAATGACGCCACTTCTCTTACAACAAACCATCATTCTGTTCCAAGATTCAACCATGGTTTATGCCATCGGACTGTTAGACTTTTTCCGCACCAACTATGTTCGAGGCGACCTTATGTCATTGTTAACTCAATACATTCTGTTTGCTGGTTTGGTGTATTTCACTATTAGTATGATCGCTACCTATGCAGTTAAAAAATTACAACGGAGGTTAAGTGTATGACCGATCAAAAAACGATGATTGACCTCCAAAATGTCAGTAAATGGTATAAAGATTTTCAAGTGCTTACCGATTGCACGACTCAAATTAAACAAGGTGAAGTGGTTGTGGTGTGTGGGCCTTCTGGCTCAGGTAAATCAACGCTCATTAAAACCGTCAATGGACTTGAGCCTTTTCAGGCCGGTACGATTTTAGTCGACGGTATTTCCATTAATGACCCAAAAACCGATTTAAATAAATTGCGTAGTCGTGTCGGCATGGTATTCCAGCACTTTGAATTGTTTCCACATTTATCCATTACCGAAAACCTGACTATTGCGCAGGTTAAAGTCTTGGGTCGATCAGAAGCCGAAGCCAAGAAAAAAGGTTTGGCTTATTTAGACCGTGTGGGTTTAAGTGCGCATGCCGCTAAATTCCCTGCACAATTATCAGGTGGACAGCAACAACGTGTTGCCATTGCACGTGCGCTCAGTATGGACCCGATTGCCATGTTGTTTGATGAGCCGACTTCGGCACTTGATCCAGAGATGATTAACGAAGTGCTTGATGTCATGGTGGGTCTTGCCAAAGAAGGTATGACCATGATGTGTGTAACCCATGAGATGGGCTTTGCTCGTCAGGTTGCAGACCGAGTGATCTTTATGGATCAAGGAAAAATTGTAGAAGACTGCAGCAAAGATGATTTCTTTAATGCTCCTCGTGGTGAACGAGCGCAGCAGTTCTTAAATAAAATTCTGCATTAACATCAAAACGTTTATTTAACTGATGTTACGAAGTAACATCAGAAGCGTAATTTGATTCAAATAAAAGTACGATACGCGGTAACGTCATCCGCAAGTGTTTGAGATAGGAATTCTTCTAATCAAAAATGTTTTTGCGATACTTTAGATAATTAGACGCTAGTGAACGAGTTTTGCGGTGAGGAGCACTGCTCCGCAAGATGGTTTCCTTGCGAAGCTTCGCTTCTCATTTTGCCTAATGAGAAGCGTGCTTCGTAAGAGTACCTCCAGCCGAAGGCTAATCACTTTATTCATTCCCTTGATGTAAGACTCCGTCGAATTGGCTTAACAATCATTTTAAAAATGCAAAATTACTTTTGCATGCATAACATCAGTTATTTATTTTCCGAAAATAAAAAAGCTCATCCATCGATGAGCTTTTTTTCATGGCACCTTACCAATAGTTTTCTACAGCAATATTACCTTCACCACGGCGGTTCATGGTCAAACCACGCGCCTTTAATGCTGCCTTGGTGTCATCAACCATTTGTGGATTACCACACAACATGACATGCGTCGTTTCCACATTAAACGCTAAGCCTGCCGCCTGTTCTAACTCGCCATTTTCAATTAAAACTGGTAAACGATCATGCAGCAGTGCATTTGGATCACGTGTCACAATAGGTATAAATTTAAAACCCGTATGCCCTTCGCCAAAGGTCTCAGCGATTTCTTGAATCCGCTCTACATAAGCCAGTTCTGATACGGTGCGCACACTGTAGACTAAATTAATTTTTTCGTATTTAGACCACGTTTCAAAGTCTTGTAGCATCGATAAAAATGGTGCTAGACCCGTTCCTGTTCCCAACAGCCATAAGTCCTTTGGCAATGGCAACTGATAACGCGCCAAGGTAAGGAAACCATATGGAACTTTTTCTAAATACAGCTCATCGCCCACTTGTAGATGCTGCAAATTTGAAGTAAACGCACCATCTGGAACGACGATAGAGAAAAATTCTAAAGTTTCATCAAAGGGTGACGACACCACAGAATAGGCACGAACCACCAATTCATCGCCCACTTTCAAGCCAATTCGTGCGAATTGACCAGCGGTAAATTTAAAATGTGCTGGGCGTGTCATGGTAAAACTGAACAAAGTATTGGTCCAACGATGTACAGATAAAACCTTTTCTAAGCTAAATTTTTCAATTGACATGATTTGAACGTGGCGTGACAGACTGTGCTCATGTTAGCATGACAGCATAATTTATTAATATTTTTTAAATGTTAAGGCCTGATTCATGCGCATGACTTTACGCCAGTTGGCTGTTTTTGTAGCAGTCGCTCAAGAAGGTACCGTTACCAAAGCCAGTGATGCTGTCAAACTTACTCAAAGTGCAGCAAGTATGGCATTGGCAGACCTCGAAGATGGTCTCGGTGCTCCACTGTTTGACCGACTTGGTAAACGCTTGCAATTGAATGACTTGGGTCGTTTTTTATTGCCACAAGCTTTGGAAATTTTAGGGCGCTGCGAAGCTTTTGAACAAGCAGCCAAAGGCGAACTACAAAGTATTGATCTGCGTTTAGGTGCGACCCTAACCATCAGTGACTACTTGATGCCAGACCTCATGGCAGATTTCTTACAAATTCAGCCTCAAGCACATTTACAACTTCAAGTCGGCAATACCCGCCAAATGATTGAAGCGGTAAACCAATTTCAGTTGGATTTGGCCTTAATTGAAGGTTCATGCCACCTGCCACAGCTACAATGTATTCACTGGCGTGACGATGAACTTGCGGTGTGCTGTTCACCAGAGCACCCTTTAGCGAAGCTGGATCGTACACTCACTGCGGCTGACTTTGATAACGTGGAATGGATCTTACGAGAAGAAGGGTCAGGCACACGTGAAGTATTTGATAACGCAATTTTAAAAGACCTGCCAGATGCCAATATTCGTTTAACTTTAGGTCATAACGAAGCCATTTTAAAAATCGTGGCGGGTGGTCTTGGTATGTCATGTATTTCTAAACTGGCGATTGAGCCTTTACGTGAAAAAGGTCAATTGGTGGTTTTAGATACGCCGTTCTGGCAACTTGCCCGTCCATTATTCATGTTGGTACATCGTCAGAAATACCAAGGACCAGGGCTCAAAGCCTTTATGCAATTTTGTGAAAAATCTGTATAAATAAAAAAGCGCCTAATGGCGCTTTTTTTTTATTTATTAAATTGTCGTTCGCAAGGTATTCCGTCGTTGTTTCCGTCCATTTTTGTGCCTGGACAATGTTGAAGAAAATAGACCGCTTCTTCATAAGATTTCATCTGACTACAATGTGTACGCCCATCACAACTAAATTGTGCTTTCTCTGCCGCCCTTGGCGTATCACTTGAAGCATGAGCTGGCACAGTGTCTCGAACAACTGACTGAGCTTGCGTTGAAGCTGTGCCGTATAGATTTTTTTCACCTTGCTCCGACAGCACCCGATCGGGTAAATTCCCCTGTGCTTTACGTTGTTCTTTTACAATATTTTCATTTTCTTGCATGAGCTGTTGTAAATGTAGTTGCTTCTGTTCTTGGTACTGCTGATATTTCCCATAAACAGCCACAGCGAATACCACAATTACAATAAGTCCAATCATGCTGATGATTTTACTGCCCCAGACTGTGCCTTTGGCTGTATCGTGAGGCGTAACTTGGTCGTTCACTCGATCTAGCATTGATTCAAATGACGGATTTATCTGTTCATGAGTGGACTGCTCTTTTTTCAAATCTAAACGGATGATATTTACCGCTTTAAATTTACCTTGATCTGCTTCAATCCTGTATTTGAGATTTTCTCCAACACGTGGTTCGATGTGTCGGCTAGGAAAATCACGAATATGAAAAAATAAGTCCTTTGCTTGATCTTGTTGTATAAATCCAAAGCCGCGCTCAACGTTATAGCTTTTGATTTTCCCCTCTTTAAACATAAAAATTGTCTCTCATCTTTTCTTTTAATACTCTTATGATAATAAAAAAAGAGACCCTATAGACCTCTTTTTCAATTTCAAAGATTTCCATGAAATCTTACAATCACATTATTTACGCAAATTCGAAAGCAAAGCTGAAGTAATTGACTGGTTATTTGCCACTACTTTAGATTTTTTAGCTTTTGCAGATTTGTCTTCTTCACGCTCAATGTTTATGGCTTTATAACGATCACCATTTTTCACCACATTAAATTTCACACGATCATTACGTTTTGGCTCGACACCATCTGCGGGAAAGTCAGAGATATGGAAAAATACATCACCTTCTTCACATGAAAGAAAGCCAAAGCCCTTTTCAGGATTGTACTGCTTCACTTTACCTTTATATTGTTCGGACTTCATAAAGTACCCTATTCCATTTATTCCAATGTCTTTAGTATATAAAAAAGAGGCTATAAAAGCCTCTTTTCTGTTCATGATGCAAAAATTATTCTTTTTGAACTGAACCGAAAATTTTATCGCCTGCATCGCCAAGACCAGGAACGATATAACCGTTTTCATTTAAACCTTGGTCTACAGATGCTGTATAAATGGTCACATCTGGGTGAGCTTCATTCACACGTTTAATGCCTTCTGGAGCTGCTACAAGCACCATGACACGAATATCTTTACAACCACTGGCTTTTAGAACGTCAATAGCAGCGACGAGCGATGAACCTGTTGCAAGCATTGGGTCAATAATCATGGCTAAACGGTTTTGTACGTCTGGTACTAATTTTTTGTAGTAAGTACGCGCTTCTAAAGTTTCTTCATCACGCTCTAAACCCAATACAGATACTTTCGCACTTGGAATCAGGTTTAAGAAACCATCCAACATACCAATACCTGCACGTAAAATCGGTACGACTGTTATTTTTTTACCGGCAATACGATCTACAATTACTTTACCATTCCAACCATCAATTTCATGATCGACCATTGGTAAATCTTTCGTTGCTTCATAAGTCAGAAGCATAGTCACTTCTTGAGCAAGCTCACGGAAGTTTTTAGTACTAATATCTGCACGACGAAGTAAGCCGAGTTTATGTCGGATTAAAGGATGACGGATTTCATGGATAGCCACGGGAGAACACCTAAAAGGTTAAGATAAAATTTCAACCATTATAAAGCTATTTAACAAATGATAAAAATAAAAAAGCCCCCTTTACAGGAGGCTTTTTTGTAATAAGCAAATTAATTGCTTAATTCATTAGTTAAATCCACTTTGAATTAAGCTAAAAATGAACTGTTGTAATTCAGGTGAGATCGCAAAGTATGCCACTTGAGATACTGCAATGATTGGATCTGGATATACACCGATCAACAACACAAGTGCAGCTGCGCCAAGCACCATAATACCACCCACTTTTTGACCCCAATGATCAACAGCGTCGATACGTGGGTTTTCTGGTGGAGTCATGTACATCACAATCATCACACGTAGGTAGTAGTACAAACCGATACCTGAACCAAGGATCACCATTGCAGCTAAGAACCATGAACCACCAGCAACTGCTGTTTTGATCACAAGGAACTTACCAATAAAGCCAGCTGTTAATGGGATACCTGCAAGAGATAACATCATGACAGTGAGTGTTGCAGTCAACACTGGACGACGCCAGAACAAACCACGGTACTCAGCAAGACTACCTGCTTCGTCTTTGTTGTTGTAAGGGCTAGACATCAGTGTCACAACACCGAACGCACCAATCGTTGTTAATACATAAGTAATCACATAAACGTTGACGCTGCTGAATGTTGCAAAGCCTTGTACTTGAACAAAGTCAGTATTACGTGCACTGACAATCGCAACAAGTAAGTAACCAAAGTGAGCGATTGAAGAGTATGCAAGGATACGTTTCAAGTTCACTTGACGTACTGCTAGTAAGTTACCCGCAAGGATAGACAATACTGCAATGATGGTCACGATCGTGATGAAGCTGTCAGAAAGGATTAAGCCAGAAGCCAAGAAGTAACGAACGAATAGACCGATCATTGCCACTTTAGCCACAGTCGCTAAGAATGTCGCGATTGGCGCTGGCGCACCTGCATACACGTCTGGTGTCCATTTGTGGAATGGCGCAAGAGACAATTTAAATGCAACAGCAAAGACAATCAGTGCAAGACCAAGGACTACACCCGGTTGGCTGAATGTTGTGAACATTTTGCCTGGTTCAGCAACGAATGCCATTGTACCTGTGTACGCATATACATAAGCCATACCCATCAACAACATCGCAGAAGCAGTTGCTGAAAGCACCAAGTATTTCACACCCGCTTCAAGCGACTGTGAACGTTGGTGTGTATAAGCCAATAGGCCGTATACAGGAATCGACATTAGTTCAAGGCTGATAAAGAATGACGCATAGTGAGAACTTGCAACCATTAACAATGCACCTGTTACAGAGCACAGCATCAAGATATAAAGTTCTTCACGGTTATCTTTATAGGTTTCGATATACGCATGTGACAATGTGCAGCAAGCAAGTGCTGCAATCAAAATCACGAATTGGTACAACATCGTAAATGGATCTACGATGAACAAATTCATTACGTTTGCAGGTGCATACTGCCCTGCAACGAAAACAAAAATAATATAAAAGGCTGCAAGGTTCAGACCGATAACGGAAGTCGTTGCAACTAAATTGTGGTTACGCTTGATTGCAATTAGCAACATCACGACGATCGCAGTTAAAGCCACGATCATCACAGGAGCTAATGGCATAAGCTCAGAAAATGACATTGTGAAGTCCATGGCTTATTGCATCTCCACATTTTCAGGTTGTACAGCAATCTGCTGCACAACATCAACGACTTCTTGAACTGGGATATAGCTATTTGCAATCCACGCCATGCTTGAATTTGAAATATCAAGGAAGCTTTGTGGGAATAGACCAAGCCATACTAGACCAAGAGCACAGATTAAAAGAATCACAACTTCACGCGCATTTAAGTCTTTCAACGGATTTGCGTAATGCTGTTTTTGTTCTTCGTTTGGTGTACCAAACAACGCTTTGTGGATCAGGATTAAACCGTAAAGACCGGCAAATACTAAGCTTACTGCAGCAAGGATTGTATACACAGGGAACTTGTCATAAGAACCCATCAAGATCAGGAATTCACCGATGAAGTTACCTAGACCCGGAATACCTACAAGTGCCGCAACAAAGAACATTAAGAAGAATGAAAGGTATTGGAACTGACCACGAATACCGCCCATCAAACGCATGTCACGTGTATGCAGACGTTCGTAAACCTGACCACACATAATGAACAATGCAGCAGAAGATAGACCGTGAGCCAGCATCATAATCATCAAGCCTTGGAATGTCAGGATGTTACCTGCATACAAGGCAAGAAGTACGAAGCCCATGTGCGAAATAGATGTGTACGCAAGCAGACGTTTCATGTCTGTTTGTTGGAATGCACACCATGCACCGTAGAAAATACCGATTAGACCAAGAATGATCGCGATGTCAGCAAACTGAGCAGATGCTACTGGGAAGAATGGTATTACGAAACGTAAAAGACCATAAGCCGCAGTTTTAATCAAGATACCTGCAAGGTCGACAGAACCCGCTGTAGGTGCTTGCGCATGTGCATCTGGTAACCAGCCGTGTAATGGGAAAACTGGAAGTTTTACCGCAAAACCAATGAACATACAGATCATGAATGCATAGGCAAGTGCTGGAGCTTTCGCCTCAACAGTGTGTGCAACACTCATCAAGAAGTCATAGTTAAAGCTGATTTGACCGTGAAGTTGGAAGCCAACAACCACTAGACCCAAGATACCGATCAACATGATCAGACCCGCAACCTGAGTATAGATAAAGAATTTAGTTGCAGCGTAAACGCGTGACTTACCTTCTGCCCCTTTATGACCCCAAAGTGCGATCAAGAAGTAGATTGGTACCAGCATCATCTCCCAGAAGAAGAAGAATAGGAACATGTCAATCGCTAAGAATACACCGATCACACCACCTAAAGACCACAGTAGGTTTAAGTGGAAGAAACCAACGTTCTTTTGAATCTCACCCCATGAACAGCCGACCGCAAGTACACCCAGTAATGCAGTTAAACCTACCATAAGCAGTGAAAGACCATCCACCGCAAGGTGAATGTTAATCCCTAAAGTGGTAATCCACGGTAGGTTAAATTGAGCGGCCCACTGTGGAGCTTGTGTACCCAACTCGTAGTTATAAGTACCGCTTTGCCATAAAACGACGGTTAACACCAACGTTAATAGCATACCAATTAAGGCAATATAGCGTGGTAAGTGCTTGTCGAGTTTATCGACAAGCCAGCATACAAAACCTGCAATGAACGGAATAAGGATCAGAGCGGGTAGAATTAAATTGTTTGGAGTTTCCATTTTATTTCCCCACGACCTGAATCACGACCAGGATCAATAGTAATGCAAACGTACCGAATGCCATACTAGATGCGTATTCACGCAATGAACCTGTTTGACGTGAACTTGTAAAGCTATTACCGCCTTTAACAAGTGCAGGCAATACAAGCCATAAGCCGTCAATTGGATCACGACCAAAGATTTTAGCCAGTAGCAAATAAGGCTTAACGAAAACAATGTTATACAAAGCATCGAAACCAAGTGCATTACGACAGATATTTGCAAGACCCGCGCCCAGTGAAGTTTTCGCGAACGATTTCACTGCACCATAAGCAAATGCAAATAAAACAACACCGACTACAAGACCTGCAAGTGCAATACCAACAGCTGTGTATTCAGCGCTATGCATACCATGTTCTAGCGCTTCTGGAATATTAAACGCTGGGATTTGTGCAGCATTTAAAATATTCGTTACTGGTGCTTTTAATACATAAGCTAAACCAGTTGAAAGCACTGCAAGAATCGCCAATGGCCCCCAGTAAGTAACACCTTTGATTTCATGGTAAGGCGTGTTTTCTTTACCAAAGAATACAACCCAAATAAGACGGAATGTATAAATTGAAGTTAAGAACGCACCTGCTACACCAGTCCAGTACAAGCAGTCATAAACTGCTATTGCTTGACCTTTCACCCATACCGCACCAAGAATCGCATCTTTCGAGAAGAAGCCGATCGTGATGAATGGAATCGCAGCCAATGCACCGCCACCAATCGCGAAACAAGCAAACAAGAATTTGTTTTTGTGGAATAGACCACCCATCTTGAAGATGTTTTGTTCATGATGGTAAGCCAAAATCACTGCACCAGAAGACAAGAATAATAATGCCTTGAAGAATGCGTGAGTCAGCATGTGGAATAGACCAGCTTGGTAAGCTTCAGCACCTACAGCCATAAACATATAACCCAACTGACTCATAGTTGAGTAAGCAAGAATACGTTTGATGTCTGTTTGTACCAATGCAGCAAAGCCTGCTACCAACAATGTCACTGCACCCGTGATTGAGATGAACATCATCACTTCTGGCGCTTGTTCAAACACGCTGAACATACGGCTACATAGGTAAACACCCGCTGTTACCATTGTTGCTGCGTGGATCAATGCAGATACTGGTGTAGGACCAGCCATCGCATCTGCCAACCATGTTTGTAATGGGATCTGAGCAGATTTACCTGCAGCCCCCAAGAACAACATCAATGCAGTCCAAATTGCAATCGAAGAACTCTGAGCCAAAACTGTTGGCGCAGCAGCTACAACTTCTGCAATGTTTAAAGTGCCGAATTGTTGGTAAATCAAGAACAATGCGATTAGTAGGAATACGTCACCCACACGTGTCACAGTGAATGCTTTAATTGCAGCAAAACCGTTTGCAGGTGTTTGGTAGTAGTAACCAATCAATAGGTATGAACATAGACCTACACCTTCCCAACCGAGGAATAACAACGCTAAGTTGTCACCCAACACTAAAAGCAGCATGCTTGCCACGAATAGGTTGAAGTATGAGAAGAAACGTGCAAAGTCTTCTTCGCCACGCATGTACCACGTTGCAAAGATGTGAATTAAGAAACCCACACCTGTGATCATGCCCATCATCAATAATGATAAGCCATCTAAATGAAGCGTGAAGCCCGGTGCTAAGTTACCTGCACTGAACCAAGTCCAAAGATGCTGAGTTGTTGCAACTGAACCATTATTAACAAAGTCGATACCGGCAATTAATGCAAATAAAGCTGAAAGACCCACTGAACCTGCACCAATAATTGCAGCAACTGATTCAGGAAGATTTTTACGACCTGCCGCCAACAGGATAAAACCAATTAGCGGGAAAAGTACTGTTAAATATAAATAACTCATCCGCGCATCTCACTAGCAGCATCCACATCCAGATGATGGAAGCGATGATAGAACTGAAGGACGATCGCAAGACCGATACAAGCCTCTGCTGCAGCAAGCGTTAAGATCAAGATAAACATCACTTGACCATCTGGCTGTGCCCATGCACTTCCTGCCAAAACGAACGCTAAAGCAGCTGCGTTCATCATGATTTCAAGGCTCATTAAAATAAATAGTAGGTTGCGTCGAACCATCACACCGTAAAAACCCAGTGCAAAAAGAATGGTTGCAACGATCAAACCATGTTCTAAAGGGATGTTGCCCATTATTCTTTGTCCTCTTCTGCACCTGGCTCACGTTTGCCAAGATGGAATGCAGCGACAAGTGCGCCAAGCAATAACATCGCAGCAACTTCAACCAGCAATAAGTACTGAGTAAAGAGTGAAGTACCCACTTCTTTCGGACCGACAACTTGAGCACCCATGACAGTGCCAGCAGTTGTGTAGTCTGACTTCAACATCCAAACAAGGATTAGACCCATTAGAAAGCTCATCAACGCAGGATATGCCCACGCTGAAGAAGTCAGCCATTTGCTTTCTTGTTCAACTGTATTTTGACCAAGATTCAGCATCATCACGACGAATACGAATAGCACCATGATTGCGCCAGCGTAAACGATAATTTCGAGGGCACCGGCAAACGGCGCACCCACGATCATGAAGATACCTGCAACTGCAAGTAAAGAGATAATCAAGCTTAATAAAGCATGTACTGGGTTCGTGTTAGTTACAACACGAACGGTAGAGACGATGGCCACAAGCGCCATCAAATAAAATGGCCACATCATGGTAATAGACTCCGTACATCAACTGGTGTGCTTTCGCGTTGAGCCTGACCTTTATCTTTACCAGCAACAGCCATACCTGTTACGCGGTAGAAGTTATAGTCTGGGTATTTACCAGGACCTGAGATAAGAAGGTTTTCTTTCTCATAAACTAAGTCCTGACGAACATACTCACCTAACTCAAAGTCAGGTGTCATTTGAATCGCAGTCGTAGGACATGCTTCTTCACACATACCGCAGAAAATACAACGTGAGAAGTTGATACGGAAAAATTCCGGATACCAACGACCATCTTCTTTTTCAGCTTTTTGTAGTGAAATACAGCCGACTGGACATGCAACCGCACAAAGGTTACATGCTACACAGCGCTCTTCGCCATCAGGGTCACGCGTTAACACGATACGACCACGGAAACGTGGTGGTACGATGTCTTCCGCTTTAACCTCTGGATATAAAATGGTGTCACGTTTACGTGTCGCGTGTGAGAATACCATCCACAACGAACGTACAATTGACCCAAATCCAGCTAGAAATTTAAACATTTTATTCTCCTTGCTGTCTTAGGCCTGATTCATCAGAATCACAGCACCAGTTACCAGAAGGTTAACCAACGCCAATGGCAAGCAAATTTTCCAACCAAAGTTCATAACTTGGTCATAACGTGGACGCATTAAAGAACCACGAGCCAAGACAAACATCATTACAAAGAATGCTGTTTTAATAATGAACCAGAACGCAGCTGGAATGAATGGAATATCTAGGTTGAAAGGCGCTAACCAACCACCGAAGAATAAAGTCACGATTAATGCAGAGATCAGTACTACGTTGACGTATTCCGCAACGAAGAACATACCCCATTTCATACCGCCGTATTCGACATGGTAACCTTCCGCCAATTCTTGTTCTGCTTCTGGTTGGTCAAATGGATGACGGTGAGTTACCGCGACACCCGCAACCACGAAGATCAAGAAACCTAAGAACTGAGGAATAACAAACCAAACATCACGTTGAGCTTCAACAATTTCACGCATGTTGAATGAGCCTGCAATCGCAACCACACCCATCAGTGAAATACCCAAGAACACTTCATAAGAAATGGTTTGAGCAGCAGAACGTAAACCACCAAGTAATGCGTATTTGTTATTTGATGACCAACCACCGAACAATACTGCGTATACCGCAATACCAGCCATTGCCATAAAGAACAATAGACCGATGCTCATGTCTGAAACACCTAGATAAGGTGAAACAGGAATAACCATGAACGATAGCACCGCAGTTGCCATCGCAACTGCTGGAGCCATACGGAAAGTCAATTTGTCAGCAAATTTTGGTGTCCAGTCTTCTTTGAACATGATTTTCAGCATGTCGGCAACAATCTGGAACATACCGCCCGGACCTACACGGTTCGGACCGTAACGGTCTTGCCACAAGCCGAGTAAACGACGTTCAATAAAAGACATCAACGCAGCGATCAATACCACAACCAGTAAGATCACAATTGCTTGAAGAACTGAATAGGCGATTGGCCAGTTTTCAGCCCACAGCGGCGTTTGACGGATTAATTCTTGTTCCATGAATTACACTCCTACCGCGACTGAAACAGGTTCTGCAAGCGATACTGTAGGTGCTAGACCCACTGGGTAACCGATATAACCTGTAGGTAAGTATTCAATCACTTGAACTGGAAGGACGATTTCAACATCCCCTGCTTTCACAGCGATACGTTGACCATCTTGAACATTTAAGCGTGCTGCATCTTGCTCACCCACAGCAAACATTGCTTCAGGAATACGTGATTCCATCGCAGGTGTTTTCACTGTAAATTCACCAGAAGCGAAGATGTGATGCATCGGTACAAGACGGAAGCTTTCACCATTAACCGCAACAGGTGCAGGTGCAACGAAAGTACGTGCTGGACGTTTCGCTAAACGATCAAATAAACGAACGCCTGCATCACCACCTTTTAAGTGACCACCCACGTTGTCTTGGAATTTGTTCCAAGCTTGTGGAGAGTTCCAACCTGCAGACCAAGCAAATGGTACAAGTGAAGCTGGAGTTTGGTTACCTACATAACCTTCCATAGAGAACGTCAACGCAGAGTCTTTATCGACTGGTTGTTTTGGTTCATGAATAGAAAGTGGTGCGCGCATCGCAGTACGACCTGAGTAACGACGTGGTTCACGTGCCACTTTCAGACCATGTACACGGAAGCCAGCATCTGGTGCGACATCTTGAATCGCTTCAAGTGCAGGAACGTTTTTCGCCACTGACTCGATAACATCATCAAGAAGTGTCCAAGAAATGGCTTTGCCTTTCACGCCAGTTTCAATGGCATGTAACCAGCGCCAAGATTCTTTGATCGCAAGTTCAGGTTTATAGTAGCTTGGGTCATACACTTGGTAGAAACGTTGTGCACGGCCTTCTTGAGAGACAACAGTACCGTCACCTTCAGCAAATGAAGCAGCAGAAAGTACGATGTTGGCTTTCTTCACAGTTTCAGTTTCAGAATGATCAAGTACAATCACTTCTTTACCAGAAAGTGCAGCATTCACCTGAGCGGCTGGTAAACGACGATAAAGGTCATTTTCCACCACGATCACGGTATCGTAATCTTGTGCAAATGCTTGTTCTAGGCTTTGACCACCAAAGATCGCTAAGCCCATTGAGTTCACTTCAGGAACAGTCAATGTTAAGCCCGCATTACCAAGGTTCTGTGCAACTTGTGCAGCAGCTTCCATGATTGATGCGTCTTGCAAGCTTGTACCAGAGATGATTAATGGTTTTTTCGCAGCTTTTAAAGTGTCAGCAATGGTTTGTGCAAATGCTTTTGCATCGTCATCCAAACCTAAGATCACTTCACCTTTGACAGCAGCAGCGACCGCAAAACCTAAACGTGCAATGTCGTTAGGTGATGCAACAACTTCACCTGTTGCAACATCAGCTAAACGTGTTTGAGTTGCAGCAAGGATGTAAATCGGAGATTTGGCATCTTGAGCAATACGTTGTACAGGTTCAGCCAACCACTCTTGCGTACGGCGCTCTGCAGCCATTTCTTTAGCTTTATTTTTCGCAGCTTGGCGAACAGATAGAGCCATACGAGGCGCAGTTTGAGTCAGATCTTCACCCAAAATCAACACAGCATCGTAGCTTTCGATTTCACGCATACCAGGGTTATAAACACCTTCGGTTTGCATAATAGAAGCTGCAAGTTCAACAAGTTTTTGCTCTTTTTGAGACATACCTGTTGAGAAGTTGTCTTGACCTACAAGTTCGCGAAGCGCGAAGTTTGATTCAAGTGACGCACGTGGTGAACCGATACCCAATACTTTTTTGCCTTGGATATTTTCAATTACGGTATCCAATGCTTGGTCTACAGAAACTGTAGTTACATTTGCACCAGAACGGAATTGTGGTTGACGTGGACGATCTTCACGGTTCACATAACCTGTACCGAAACGACCTTTATCGCAAAGGAAGTATTGGTTCACGTCACCGTTAAAGCGGTTTTCTACACGACGTAGTTCGCCATAACGTTCACCTGGAGAGATGTTACAACCTGAAGAACAGCCTTGGCATACGCTTGGCGCATACTGCATGTCCCATTTACGGTTATAGCGTTCAGAGTGAGTTTTATCTGTGAATACACCTGTTGGGCACACTTCAGTCAAGTTACCAGAGAATTCAGATTCTAAAGTACCTGATTCTGGACGACCAAAGTAAACACGCGAAGCGTTTGCATACACACCAAAGTCTGTACCACCTGCATAATCTTTGTAGTAACGCACACAACGGTAGCACGCAATACAACGGTTCATTTCATGAGAAATGAAAGAGCCTAGCTCTTGGTTGTAATGCGTACGTTTTGTGAAGCGGTAACGACGACGGTCATGCTGAGTCATTACAGTCATATCTTGTAAATGACAATGACCACCCTCTTCACAGACTGGGCAGTCGTGTGGGTGGTTGGTCATCAAGAATTCAACAACAGAAGCACGGAAATTTTTTGCTTCGTCATCTTCAATCGAGATGTAGGTATTGTCAGATGCAGGCGTCATACATGACATAACTAAACGACCGCGAGTATCTTCAGGATTCGCGTATTGAGTCACAGCACATTGACGGCAAGAACCGACAGAACCTAAGGATGGATGCCAACAAAAGTATGGGATGTCGATGCCAAGGCTAAGACATGCTTGTAGCAAGTTCTCTGAGCCGTTGACTTCATACGATTTTCCATCGACATGAATTGTAGCCATAGTCGAATTCCTTAAGCTTGTTCTACGTTGCTAGTTTGAGCTGCCGCATTTACGACTTTAGCTTCAAACTCGCCACGGAAATGTTTGAGTGCGCCCATTAACGGTTCCATCGCACCTGGAGCATGCGCACAGAAAGTTTTACCAATCCAAAGCTTACGAGTAAGTTCTTGTAAGTGATCGATATCTTCTTTCTTACCTGTGCCATCTTCCAAGGCTTTAAGCGCTTTCACCGCCCAAGGTAAGCCATCACGGCAAGGTGTACACCAGCCACATGATTCACGCGCAAAGAATTCTTCGAGGTTACGAGTCGCTGAAACCATACATTGAGTTTCATCAACCACCATCAATAGACAGGTACCTAAACGTGAACCTGCTTTCATGATGCTTTCCGCATCCATCGGAAGATCGATATGCTCGGCAGCCAGGAAGTCAGTTGATGCACCACCCGGTAACCATGCTTTGAGTTTTAAACCATCACGCATACCACCGGCATGATCTTCAATCACTTCACGCGCAGTTGTACCAAATGGAAGTTCCCAAAGACCTGGGAAAGTTACCTTACCTGATGCACCGTAGATTTTAGTACCTGGATCTTTCGACTTACCTTCAGATAAACCGATATACCATTCAGGGCCACGAAGCATAATTGCGGGTAAGTTGTTGTAAGTCTCTACGTTGTTAACAATCGTAGGACGACCCCAAGCACCTGCAACTTGTGGGAATGGCGGTTTAGTACGTGGGTTCGCACGGCGACCTTCAAGCGAGTTAATCAATGCAGTTTCTTCACCACAGATATAACGACCCGCACCGGTATGCACGTGTAACTCAAAGTTCCAACCAGTACCTAGGATGTTTTCGCCTAAGTAACCTTTGGCACGAATTTGGTCCAATGCTTCATTTAAGTATTGAGCCGCTTCGATATATTCACCACGGATGAAGATATAACCTTGTGTTGCTTCTAATGTATAAGCAGCAATCAACATACCTTCAATCAACTGATGAGGAAGTTTTTCCATCAACAGACGGTCTTTAAAGGTACCTGGTTCCATTTCATCGGCATTACAGATGAGGTAACGAGGACCTGAGTTATCATTTGGTGCCATAAGCGACCATTTGATCCCTGCTGGGAAGCCCGCACCACCACGACCTTTTACAGTCGCAGCTTTGATCACTTCAAGCACTTCTTTCGGTTGCATGCCAACAGCTTTCTTAAAGCCGGCATAACCTTCAAGTGCTTCGTAATCATCTGCACTGCGAACGTGTTCCTGTTTGCTCAAACGCCAAGTTAATGGGTGAGTTTCTGGGTTACCGTCGCCATAAATTGGTTTTGGTTCAGTATTCATACATACTTCTCCAATAACTGTTTAATTGAAGTCACTTCAACTAAACCGTGAGTGTCTTCGTCAATCATTAACGTCGGACCTTTGTCACAGTTACCTAGGCAGCAAATTGGCAATAAAGTAAAGCGACCATCTGCAGTCGTTTGACCAAATGAAATGCCTAATTCACGCTGGAATGCTTCAGCAAGTGTTTCCGCACCCATCAAGAAACAAGCAATCGAGTCACATAATAAAATTACGTGGCGACCAACTGGTTGACGGTAAATACGGTTATAGAAAGTAGCAACACCTTCTAAGTCTGCAAGGCTCATGCTAAGCAATTGAGCAATAGCATTCATCTGTGCATCATCTACCCAGCCATTACGGCGTTGTACACACTTCAACGCATCAAGACATGCTGCGCGTGGGTACGGATAGTGACCAATGTGATGTTCGATATCGTGGATTTCTTCCGCAGTTAAAATCCCTTCAACGTTCACACGTGGTTTTTTGTCAGTCAAAATCATCATAATGCGATTACCCCTTAGCGATCCACGTCAGCCATTACGACGTCAATTGTCGCTAAATAAATGATTAAGTCAGACATTAAGCTGCCGTTAATCACAGAAGGCATTTGCTGTAAGTGCGTGAAGGTTGGTGTACGGATACGTGTACGGTAACTCATCGTTGACTTATCTGAAGTCAAGTAGTAGTTCGACGCACCTTTTACCACTTCCGCCATTACAGAGCTTTCGCCTGCTGGCATTACAGGACCCCATGACACGCTCAAGAAGTGCGTAATCAATGTTTCGATGTCTTGTAAAGTTTTATCTTTTGGTGGTGGAACAGCCAATGGATGGTCTGCTTTGTATGCACCAGAAGGCATGTTGTCTAAACATTGTTTGATGATTTTCAGTGATTCTTCAATTTCACGGAAGTGAACAAGAACACGTGCATAAGCATCGCCTTCGTACTCTAAAGGCACATCGAAGTCGTAGTTTTCGTAGCCGCTATACGGACGATATTTACGAACGTCGAAGTCGATACCTGTAGCACGTAGGCCTGTACCTGTTACACCCCAAGCCAATGCTGATTTTGCATCATACTGAGCAACATTACGGGTACGACCGATAAACACTGAGTTTTTCAGTGCCGCAGTGTAGTACTCGTTCATACGCTTCGGCATCCAATCTAGGATTTCGCGAATGAGGTGCTGCCAGTTGTTTGGCAAGTCGTGCGCTGTACCACCGATACGGAACCATGCTGGGTGCATACGGTAACCCGTGATCGCTTCGATCGCGTCATAGATTTTTTGACGGTCAGCGAACATATAGAATACAGGGGTCATACCGCCGGCATCCTGAATCGCAGTACCAATGAACAACAAGTGGTTATTGATACGGAACAATTCAGACATCATGACACGGATACATTGTGCACGGTCAGGAACGGTAATCCCTGCCATTTGCTCTACGCCAAGAACGTAAGGCATGTTTTGCGCACAACCACCTAAGTAGTCAACACGGTCTGTATACGGAATGAATGAGTGCCATGTTTGACGCTCAGCCATTTTTTCCACACCACGGTGGTGATAGCCGATGTCAGGAACACAGTCTTTCACTTCTTCACCGTCCAACTGCAAGATCACACGGAAGGCACCGTGCGCAGATGGATGGTTAGGACCCAAGTTTAGGAACATGAAGTCTTCATCATCGTTCCCACGCTTCATACCCCAATCTTCAGGTACGAAACGAAGATGTTCTTGTTCGTAATCCTGTTTCGCTTGGTTTTGGCGATAAGGCGTGTATTCGGTCGCACGTGCAGAATATTCTTTACGTAACGGGTGACCTTCCCAATATGTTGGCAACAAGATACGACGGAGCATTGGATGCCCTTCGAAGTTGATACCAAACATGTCGTAAGCTTCACGTTCGTACCAGTTGGCATTCGGCCAAATATTGGTTGCCGTTGGAATGTTTACATCATTCTCAGCTAATGCAACCTTGATACGAATATCACTGTTACGCTCTAACGATAACAAGTGATAGAACACAGTGAAGTCAGATGCAGGCAGACCATCGCGGTGTGTACGTAAACGCTCATCAACCGCAGACAAGTCAAAAAGCATCACGTATGGACGTGACACCGTACGCAAGAACATTAAAACTTCTTGTACACGTGCGCGCTCAACCCAGACTGTTGGAAAGTCTTCAAAAGTCGTTTGCACGTAGAAGTTCTCACCAAATTTGGTTTTGAGCTCTTCTACAATTGCAAATGCAGGGCGGGAATCAACTGGAGTTGATTCTGGCATAGCAATGTCAGTTTCAGCCATTGGCTTGGCTTCCTATTTAATACAAATTCAGTCAATCAAAACGACAATTACACCCAGTCCGGGTGTATCAATATTTCGTCGCAGTGATTATTTAATTTCATCCATTGAGCGTAAGTTTTTCACTGCAATACGCTGTGCGTTCTTACGGTCACGTTCTGGCATCATCTTTGGCTTATACACTGGCTTAAGATCATCACCAATCACGGCCGATAAAGGACGGCGCTCAAGTTGAATCTGGTCTTGCAATAACATCAATGCCTGAATTAAAGCTTCAGGACGTGGTGGGCAACCCGGGATATACACATCGACTGGGATGATTTTATCCACACCTTGTACAACTGAATAAATGTCGTACATACCACCAGAGTTTGCACATGCGCCCATTGAGATTACCCATTTAGGCTCAAGCATTTGCTCGTACAAACGTTGAATTACTGGCGCCATTTTCATGAAGCATGTACCTGCAACAATCATCAAGTCAGCCTGACGTGGTGAAGCACGAATAACCTCGGCACCGAAACGTGACAAGTCATGCACGCCTGTTAAAGTCGTTGCATACTCTACGTAGCAGCAAGATGTACCAAAGTTAAACGGCCAAACTGAGTTTTTACGACCCCAGTTTACTGCTGTATGTGCAACATCCTCTAAACGAGTCATGAACACATTTTTATTCACTTCTTCTTCAAGCGGATCGGTAACGATTTGACGCTCTTGAAGTGGATATTGATCAGCATCCGGATTCGCACGGGTTAATGTATATTTCATCCCGTCTTACTCCTTGTCAGATGATGCAGTCGGTGACTTAGATTTCACACGACCAGATGATTGCGCTGGAATTTGACCTGTAGGGTCCATAACCAACTCTTCAATAGAGTTAAAGCGTGTGATTTCTGCGATGTCCATATTTGGTGAACCAATTTTCAACGCTTTACCTGCAGCTTTACGCTTATCAGAAGGCGCCCAATCTAATGCACCTACTTTTACCGCGTAAATTAAAGCAATCAATAAATCGACCACAAAAATAACCACGGTAGTAAAACCAAACCAGCCTGCTTCACGAACAGAAGTAGACCATGCATATAGATAAAGTGCTTCGATATCAAACACGACGAAGAAAATTGCAACTAAATAGAATTTCGCAGACAAGCGAATACGTGCACCACCAGCACCTACTACACCTGACTCAAACTGCTCTTGCTTAGCACGACCCCATGATTTACCCCCAAGGAGTAAAGGGACGGTCAGCATAAAGACGCAAAGGAATGTAACGCCGATCACGAAGGCAATAATTGCCCAATCGTATGGAGTAATGGCACTCATGCGGGGATAACTCCTGGCAGGCCTATTTATTAACAAAGAATGTATGTATTGGCCTTCAAATACACCAAACACAAAATTAATCCCGCCAATTGTACCTGATTGAGGAGGCTTCTTGCTAGCTTATCGGTATTCGTCTTTAGGATGATTTTTTAATCATTTCAGCATTTAAATTGGGTTTACTCCCTTAAAATTAGGATTAATCGCTTAATTAGATTAGATTGCATTTTTTTATTAATTATTACATTTATGTGATTTTATCAGAAAATTATGACTGTTCAGTTTCATCAACAAACCCTTCATTTCTCAGCATACACGTTCAAATTGGCGTATTTTTATCAACTGTGTCATTTATTAAATAAATACTCCCCCACCTCAACTTTGTTGTTTCTTTATTCACTTCTTTTGCTTTTGATCTTTTCTTCAAATGAAAAGCCAGCTGTATTGGTTCTATGTAAAAAGACATTTTTTTAGCTTCTTGTGGCTTTTTTGCAATTCTTTGACACGACCTATAAAGAGTGTGATATTTGTAGTTAAAACACAAAAAGCAATCACAACGGAGAGACAATAATGACTTTAGAATTTACGCATAAACCTGATTATTTTCTATCTGCGCAATTGGTGATTCACCATATTAAAAACTACTTAGATAAGCACCCTGATGCTCAAAATGCCATTTTTGATTTACGTGATATCTATGAGTTATTACGTCAAGATTTAGCTTCTGCAACCACCAACCTTAGCGGGATTATGAATATTGTAGATGAATATAAAATTGAGACTCTAAACGGCGACCAAAAACTCATTAGCAATTATTCTATCGATGCTAAAAACAACTCTTTACTCATCGATTTCAATGCAGATGCCCTTGCTGCTCTGAAAAATGGCAAACCCATTATTGAACCTGATGCAACGATTACCGAATAAATAAAAACCTGATGTAAAAAAGCCATTCAAATTGAATGGCTTTTTATATGTACCACTCGCTAAATACAGCTGAGTTAGATTTCTTAGGCTGTTTAGCTTTCATTGGCACTAAGCTCTTTACCATCTAGCTTCGGCTTATTCTTCTTAAAACGTGTCGCAGGCCATGTCATGGTAAAACGCGCCCCACCCAATGTTGGACTTCCATCAATACCAACTGTTCCACCAAACCAATAAGCAATACGGCTAACAATCGATAAACCTAAACCATAGCCCCCTGAAGCACGGGTACGACTATCATCTAAGCGTGCAAAGGCATCAAAAATACGCTTACGATCTTCTTCTGGAATGCCGGGGCCATCATCTTCAACACAGATATAGGCCATGCCTTCATCATTCACACCACCACTGATCAGCACTTTATCATCACAATAACGCACTGCATTACCCACCAAGTTTTGTACAACGCGATGTAAATAGCGACGCTCGGTTTCCACAATCACCCCAATCGGTGGTGCTTGCAATTCCAAGGTTTTCCCTGTCTTTAAGGCTTCGGTTTCAATCAAGACCTGATCTAAAACTTCAAACAAGCTGACATCTTCAAACTCTAAAGATGGCATGCCCTGTTCGAGCTTGGCATAAGTCATGATCTCATCAATCAAGGTATTGAGAGCTTCGATATCTTTGTCGATTTGTTCAACTTGCTGCTGACGGTAGTCGTAGTCGTCTTCATCCGCCATCATTTCTACACCAAAGCGAATCCGCGCCACAGGTGTTCGCAGTTCATGCGATACCGCGCGCATCAACTCACGCTGTGCTTCAATTAAACGTTCAATATGATCTGACATTGAGTTATAGCTCGATGCCAAGGTACCAAATTCATCGGTACTTTCGACAGGCAGACGTACAGATAAGTCCCCGCCCTTCATTTTATTTAACGCATAATTTACAGCACGCAGCTTACGTTGCATCGGCACCAATAGACCATAAACACCCAAGCTCAAGACAAACAAGCTCAGTAGCGTAATACCGGCTGCCAACTGAAAAGGCATCCAATTGAATAGCGGTACCGGCCCCATAACCAAGACTTCTGAAGTTGAGCTTGGAATTGGCGATACGATCGAAATAGTTGTACCGCGTTCCGTCGCACTGTCACGATACAAAATAATACTGTGATCTAAACGTAGCCGGCCGATTTGCTCAGAATCTAAAGGCAAACTCTGAACATTTTGAATTGAAATTGGATATGAAAAATGATGCTGAATTTTTTCAAGATATTGTTTTTCTTGACCTGGGTAATAAACCAAATAATCCAGTATAAAGACAGGCAACGCCTTCATTTGGCGTTCTGAAATATTATCAGCTTTTATATACAGTAGATGTGCAGGATCATCTTTTAAACCAATAATAATATAAGCTGCTGTGGTTTGTGCGTCCCAACGCACTACAGCTTTACGCTCTTCTATACGTTTTGTTTCCGCTCGGGTTAAATCAACCTGATTAGCTTTTACATAATAAATAGGCAACTCAAGTAGATCAGATGCATCTGACACCCAATCTGACTTTTGTTGTTCATTTGGCTGACGTGCAATACCTTCACTTATAATGAAAGCCAAACCGTCAGTAAGCGATTCACGATATTCTTGCGCGCGCTGGTAGTTAATGATTTGCACCAGCAAATAGCCAAATGTAGCGACTAAAAAGACTAAAATCAGTAGCCCCGCATAAACGCGCAAAAATATACTGTGTTTAAACACGTAAAAGTGTCCTACTTTGCCAAACTAAGGGACGGTATTTTACATTAAATGCCGTTGGTTTCTTTTACGAATAAATAACCTTTACTACGTACGGTCTTAATGCGTTTCGGGTTTTCTGGATCATCGCCAATTTTTGGACGAATTCGCGAGATACGCACGTCAATTGAACGATCTTGACCATCGTATTCAATACCACGCAGACGCTCAAAAATATCTTCACGAGAAAGAATGCGACCTGCATTAGATGCCAACAACCATAAAAGGTCATATTCTGCACTGGTAAAGTCAACCAACTCATTATTGAGTGTGACAGAACGACCACCATTATCAATTACAAGATCATCAAATTCGATGCGCTGTGCAACCTCATCTTCTGGTGCTTTGTCTGTACGACGTAATAATGCACGAATACGCGCAAGTAAAACGCGAGGTTGAACAGGTTTTGCAACATAGTCATCTGCACCCATTTCTAGACCCAACACTTGGTCCATGTCTTCGGTACGTGCAGTCAACATTAAAATTGGTTGATGGTAGTGTGGACGAACTTCACGACAAATGGTTAAACCATCTGCACCCGGAAGCATCACGTCGAGTAATACCATATCTGGTTGTTCAGCGATAATACGGCGAATCGCACGATTACCGTCTGGTTCTACCCCAACTTCAAGTCCGTTACGGATTAAGTATTCTTGAGTTAAACGAGCAAGACGCTCATCGTCTTCAACAATTAAAATTTTAGGTAACTTTTCTTCTTGGCTCATTGATTGCCCCTTATTTGATTGGGCGTATCCTATTTGAAATCCGATAGATACGCTTAAACATAATTTGCAATATACACACGTTTACATTGTAAACAAGATGGCATTCACCAAACTGATACATCAATATCGTATTTTGTAATAAATTTTAACCTGCTACATTTTTGCAGCCGTATTTACCAATCATTTCCATGCCCTATTGCTCACAATACCAACAATTATAAATTTGGATACATTTTCATCGAATAAAAACTGACTGATTAATTCACAACTTTTTAGGCTTTCTGAAGTTATCCACAATGTTATCTATAAGCACTCTTTTTCGACTTTGCTATGCTATGCCCTTGTCGGATAAGGCATATATAACAAAGATAAAAAATAGGGATTTTTTGAGATGGATTTCTGCCAGAAAAGTTCAAAGCATTTAGTAAAATGTCAATATTGATATACCCTGAATTTTCCCGTATCTTGTGTTCAATAAATTTTTAAACCACTAGGTCTTGTGTTTAAACCTCAAACACTGTGGCATAAAAATTGCCCAGTTCAAACGGTCCTAACATAAAAATAGATGACAAATGGAGCTATGCTAGCATGAGCGTAACGAATTCAACCCCTGGTCAAATTCAGGTGATTAAACGCACCGGTGACGTTGCACCTTTTGATGCAGAAAAAATCTCTGTGGCGATTGGTAAAGCGTTCTTGGCCGTTGAAGGCCAGCAAAGCGCTGACTCCAGCCGTATTCATGACCGTATCTCTCAATTAACTGAGATGGTATTGAATACCTTTAACCGTCGCTTACCTTCTGGCGGTACCATTCATATTGAAGAAATTCAGGATCAGGTTGAACTTGCGCTTATGCGTACAGGTGAGCAAAAAGTTGCTCGCTCTTACGTGATTTACCGCGAACAACGTGCCGAAGCTCGTAAACAAACTGGTGCTCACCACCACCCTACTTTACAAGTGACAGGTTCAAACGGTCAGCTTAAACCGCTTGATCTTGGCGCACTTGAGGCAAATATTGTTAAAGCAGCTGAAGGTTTAGAAGGCATCGATGTTCGAGCGATTATCGATGAGACTGTAAAAAACCTTTATAACGGCGTAAAAGAGTCAGACATCTCAACGACCATGATGATGGCTACTCGTACACGTATCGAACAAGAACCAAACTATACATATGTGACTGCGCGTTTATTGCGTAACGACCTTGTTGCTACAGGGTTAGAGTTCTTAGGTTTAGATACTGACACGAATGAAGGCGATGCTTTAGAAACTTTCTTGAAGAAAGGTATCGAGCTTGATCTTCTTTCTCCAGAATTACTTAACTTTGACTTGGCAAAATTGGCTGCTGCGATTCAACCAGAACGCTCAAACCAATTTACTTATTTAGGTCTACAAACCTTATTTGACCGTTACTTCATCCACTCAGATGGTGTACGTTTCGAATTACCACAATTATTCTTCATGCGTGTTTCAATGGGTCTTTCATTGAACGAAGCAAACCGTGAAGAACGTGCAATCGAATTCTATAACTTATTATCTAGCTTCGATTACATGGCGTCTACGCCTACTCTATTTAACTCGGGTACTTTACGTCCACAGTTATCTAGCTGTTACTTAACAACGATTTCAGATGACCTTTACAACATTTATGGTGCAATGCGTGATAACGCAATGTTGTCTAAATGGGCGGGTGGTTTAGGTAATGACTGGACGCCTGTTCGTGCGCTTAACTCGTACATCAAAGGTACGAATGGTAAGTCACAAGGTGTTGTACCGTTCCTTAAAGTTGCCAACGATACTGCTGTTGCAGTTAACCAAGGTGGTAAACGTAAAGGTGCAGTATGTGCATACCTTGAAACTTGGCACTTGGACATCGAAGAATTCCTAGAACTTCGTAAGAACACAGGTGATGACCGTCGTCGTACCCATGACATGAACACAGCGAACTGGGTTCCTGACTTGTTTATGCAACGTGTATTCGAAGATGCTGAATGGACTCTGTTCACACCATCTGAAACACCTGATTTGCATGACCTAACAGGTGCAGAATTTGCTGAACGCTATGCTTACTATGAAGGCATTGCGAAAGAAACCAACATGCTACATAAGAAAGTCCGTGCGAAAGACTTATGGCGCAAAATGTTATCTATGTTGTTTGAAACTGGTCACCCTTGGATCACATTCAAAGACGTATGTAACTTACGTTCACCACAACAACACGTTGGTGTAGTTCACTCTTCTAACTTGTGTACAGAAATTACGCTGAACACGAACGAAGATGAAATCGCAGTATGTAACTTAGGTTCAATCAACCTTGTACAACACGTTCAAGGTGGTGTGTTAGATCGTGAAAAGCTTGCTCGTACAGTTAAAACTGCTGTTCGAATGCTCGATAACGTAATTGACATCAACTACTACGCTGTTCCTCAAGCTCGTAACTCGAACTTGAAACACCGTCCAGTCGGTATGGGTATCATGGGCTTCCAAGATGCTTTATACGAAATGAAATTGGCTTATGGTTCTGATGCTGCGGTTGAGTTCGCTGACGAATCTATGGAAGTGATTTCTTACTACGCGATTCAAACATCTAGCGATTTGGCACTTGAACGTGGTACTTACGAGACATTTAAAGGTTCACTTTGGGATCAAGGTATCTTGCCAATTGACTCTTTAGATATCGTACAAAAAGCACGTCCTGACCGTATGTTCGAAGTTGACCGTACAACCCGTTTGGACTGGGATACTTTACGTACTAAAGTTCAAAAAGACGGTATGCGTAACTCAAACGTGATGGCGATTGCACCGACTGCAACCATTTCGAACATTTGTGGCGTATCACAGTCAATCGAACCAACTTTCCAAAACTTGTATGTGAAATCTAACCTTTCTGGTGAATTCACAGTGATCAACCCGTACCTAGTACGTGCGTTAAAAGATCGCGGTCTTTGGGATTCTGTAATGGTCAACGACCTGAAACACTTCGAAGGTTCGGTTCAAAAAATTGCACGTATTCCTGAAGAGCTTAAAGCAATCTTCGCGACTGCGTTCGAAGTTGAGCCACGTTGGATTGTTGATGCTGCATCACGTCGTCAAAAATGGATCGACCAAGCTCAGTCTCTTAACCTTTACATCTCTGGTGCAAACGGTAAGAAACTCGACATGACGTACAAAATGGCATGGTTACGTGGTCTAAAAACGACTTATTACCTACGTGCATTGGGTGCGACTTCTGCTGAGAAATCAACCATTAACACTGGCGCATTGAACGCAGTTAAGCCTGCTACTGTTGCAGCACCTGTAACAGCTGTTGCGAAAGAAGAACCTAAAGCTGAAGTTGCTGCTGAAGAAGAAGGTTTTAGTCAAGCAGCTCCAGTGCCAATGGCATGTTCAATTGACAACCCTGATTGTGAGGCTTGTCAGTAAGTTAACTGAATTAGGAATCAACCGGGATTTATCTCATCATTGCGATCTAGCAATGGTTGATTCTTATGAGTGGTTAGCATAAGAACTCACTCTTGCTACTTCGTATTGATTGATTCCGTTTAGGAGCGAACATGTCGAAGAAGTTGAAAGATTTTCGGAAGAAAGTGCGCGTAGTTATTGAAGAGTCTGAAAGAGTTATATACCGAGTACTTCTAGTTTGTTACTTAATGACAAGTGGAAGCGCTGGACACTCCTCAGATATTCAAGCTCAAGATATTGAAGAGACATTAGTGACTCAAGTTGCTAAATCTCACAAGGAAATATAATTCAACAAATTATATTTCTAATCCCCCTAAATCCCCCTTTTCCAAAGGGGGACTTCCGTGAAAACAAAATAATTCACGGAAATCCCCTCCTTTATTAAAGGAGGGGTTTGGGGAGGATTTAATATTTAACAATCAAGGACACCACCATGCCACATATGACGCATAACTATCAGTTAGGGTTAATTGCCTTGGTGGTTTCCTTTATTTTGACTTTTTATGTCCCGATCGCCTATTTCTGGTTCAA
Organism: Acinetobacter sp. YH12096; assembly: GCF_013419215.1. Lineage (NCBI taxonomy): Bacteria > Pseudomonadati > Pseudomonadota > Gammaproteobacteria > Moraxellales > Moraxellaceae > Acinetobacter > Acinetobacter sp. YH12096. The sequence continues at coordinate 39,463 of NZ_VPAM01000009.1, forward strand.
GGCATATAAATCGCGTAATCAAAATAAATAATATTTTTGTCCATTTATTTAAATTTAAAAAAACCTGCTAAGTGTCCAAAAACTGATAAAACAGACCATTTCATCACAGTCTACATTTAAAACAAGGCCTCTAATTCCGAGGTTTTTAATCGTATTTAAAATATATAACCAAATGATTTTTATTGTTTTTTTCAATTAATTATTAACAAATATTAATATTATTAAAATCAAAAAATTAGATGACAATTACTACCTCAATGGTTAATTAAACAACTATTTCATCTATCAAATTAGGCCAATAAAAACTACAATAGCTCCCAAATTTATTAAATAACTAAATCGCCTAACTTTACAAATGCTTGATTGTTTTTCACACACTCATTCATGCTTTGTAAATAAGTGAAGCGTATAATTTGTGAGAATTGATATGTCTATCCTAAGTTGGGACGATTTCGAAGATGATGAACCGAAACAAGCTGCACAAGCTCACCAGCCTGCGCCCGTCGAACCGCAAAAAACGACTGATTCGCAAGTGGTATCTAATGCACAGCACTCATCGCCGAATTTGGCAGCTGCACAACCCGCTCGAACCAGTACAAATCGACCAACAGATCCAACCGATCCGTTGGCAAGAGCATCTAACGCTCTAGAAAATCTAGACGTTGCACCTGGCTTAGAAGAGTTAGAAATGGGTGCTCAGCGTGTTCAAGTTGACGATAAAGCGATGATCAACTGCCGCGCTGACTTAAACCAACTTGTACCGTTCAAATACGAATGGGCTTGGCAAAAATATCTAGACGGTTGTGCAAACCACTGGATGCCGCAAGAAGTGAACATGAACCATGACATCGCACTTTGGAAGTCTGAAAATGGCTTGACCGAAGATGAGCGTACCATTGTTATGCGTTCTTTAGGTTTCTTCTCGACTGCGGATTCATTGGTTGCAAATAACTTGGTTCTTGCAATCTACCGTCACATCACAAACCCTGAATGCCGTCAGTACATCTTACGTCAATCATTTGAAGAAGCGATTCACACGCACGCTTACCAATACTGTATCGAATCTTTAGGTATGGACGAAGGCGAAGTCTTCAACATGTACCGTGAAATTCCTTCAGTGGCTCGTAAAGCAGCTTGGGGTCTGAAATATACACAATCTTTAAGTGATCCTACGTTCAAAACAGGTACACCTGAAAACGACCAAATCTTGCTTCGCAACTTGATCGCGTTCTACTGCGTCCTTGAAGGTATCTTCTTCTACTGTGGTTTCAGCCAAATCTTGTCTATGGGTCGTCGTAACAAGATGAATGGTGTTGCTGAGCAATTCCAATACATCTTACGTGATGAATCTATGCACTTGAACTTTGGTATCGACATGATCAACCAAATCAAGATCGAGAACCCTCACCTATGGACTGCTGAGTTCCAAGAAGAAATCATTCAAATGATTCTTGAAGGCACAATGCTTGAAATCGAATATGCACGTGACACGATGCCACGCGGTGTATTGGGTATGAATGCAGGCATGATGGAAGAATACTTGAAGTTCATCTGTAACCGTCGTTTGAGCCAATTGGGCTTGCCTGAACAATTTGCTGGTGTTAATAACCCATTCCAGTGGATGTCAGAAATGATGGACTTACGTAAAGAGAAGAACTTCTTTGAAACTCGCGTAACTGACTACCAAACTGGTGGTGCGTTAAGCTGGTAATAAATTTTTCAGCGAAATATCAAAAGCGGAACCAAGTGTTCCGCTTTTTTTATGAAGAATTTCATTCACCCAAGCAAATCTATGCATTTAATTTAATTCATATTCTGCTAATATAAAACGGTATAAAAATACATCAATTAATAAAAATCACATAAAAAAAGAGGACAGAATGAAAGGTCAGATATTAGATTATTCAGTACAAACCAATTCAGGCATCATCAGTGGAGATGATCAAAACCGTTATGAGTTTACAGGTGCAGAATGGCGTGGCCAGAACTCACCTAAACGTGGCGATCATGTAGATTTCGATATCAGTCCCGAAGGTCAAGCGGTTCAAGTATTCAATGCACTTGGCAGCAGTAATCCTATTCAACAAATTTCACAGCAGCTCGATAAAATTTCAAACCAAGACCAAGCTGAATCAAAATTCAACATGATTGATTGGTTTGTCAAATGTCTAAAAAATTATGCCAACTTTACTGGACGTGCACGCCGTAAAGAATATTGGTTTTTTGTTTTGGTCTATCTTATCGCAATGATTATTACTCTGATTGTCGATTCAGTGCTTAGAACCAGAGGAATATTCACAGGTATTTTCATCTTAGCAATGGTTATTCCGTCCCTTTCTGTTGCAGTACGTCGTTTACATGATATTAATAAATCTGGTTGGTATTGGTTAATACAAATGATTCCGCTCGTTGGACCAATTCTGGTTCTAATTTGGCTTGCAACAGAAACTAAACCTGAAGTAAACCAATGGGGACAACCTGCCAAATAAATAAAAAATCGTGGCTACTATTTATGTAGCCACCCTATCTACAGCACATTAACTCAGGAAAAATATGAAAGGACAAATACTAGATTTTTCGATTCAAACTAATACTGGGGTGATTAGTGCTGAAGATGGAAAACACTATCAATTTGCTGGTCATGAATGGCGCGGTCAAAGACCACCTACACGTGGAGAACAGGTTGATTTTGCTTTGGATGAAAGTGGGCAAGCGATTCAAGTCTATATTGCATTACACCAACAAAGTTTTTCCACGAATACGCGAGCAAACTACAGTGAAGAAGAGGAAAACTATGACTTTTTCGCGTGGTCATTCAAACCACTGAAAAAGTTTGCTGAATTTGAAGGACGTGCTCGACGTAAAGAGTTCTGGTTCTTTTGGCTATTTTGTATATTGGTCACTATACTTGCCTCTATTTGCGATTTCGTTATTGGCAGTGAACCTTGGCTAGAAAATATTACCAATATCGTTTTACTTATTCCTAGCTTAGCTGTTGGCGCACGTCGACTACATGACACGGGACGTTCAGGTTGGTGGCAACTTTTAATGCTCACAATCATTGGGATCATCCCACTGATTATATGGTGGGCTACAGACACCAAAGCCGAGAACAACCAATGGGGTCAACCCGCTAGAGATCTGCAACAATAAAATAAGGCGCACAATGCGCCTTATCTTTTAACAAAAAACTTTAGCCATATTTACGCGCAAAATCTTCATCTGAAGTGCATAGATAAATAATAAATTCAATAAAAGCAACAATGGATGGAATAAAGGTCCAACAGAATAGCAGATACACAATCCCCCATCCAATACGGCCCAAATAGAATTTATGTATACCAAATCCACCAAGGAAGAATGCTAAGAGTGCAGCAACAATACGACTCTTTTGACCGTATTGCGTGCCTAAAGCATTCGGCACAGCGACTAAGTAAATATCGGTTGCGTAACCCAATCCACTTGTCTCAAAATCAACAAATTGTCCACGAGCAGGAACAGTTTGTCCTTTCCAATCACTTCCAGAAAATTGATAACGATTCTGATCATCTCCACTGATGATGCCTGTATTATTTTGAACAGAAAAATCGAGTATTTGCCCTTTCATATAATCCTCTATGTTTTATCTTTATTTGATGATTCTTGGACGTTATTTTCATCAGCAATATAACGAATTATTGATGAATATCATATCATTAACTTATCTTGCCAAATAGCATTTTGTAAACATCAATCTCAATGCATATACCACTGCCATCGCAAATATTGCATAACCCGCAGGAGTAATAAACAACGGAATACACAAAACAATCACCACGGTTAAAGGATATAAAAGTTTTCTAAAGCCACTTTGATGATGCAATTCATGGAGTAAATATAAACTTGTCGTATAAATCACGAGGCTGATCGCCACAAAGTAGCTTTCTTTTTCAGAACTAATCAGTACCTCATGCGAAACCACATCGACTGCGGCAGCTAAACTAGCACCAATCGCCGCAATACTAATAAAGACAAAGAAATGTCCATAACCCCAAGTAAATGCCATTTTTCGGCTATTTAGACGCTCTGCAATACTGGTATCAAAATAAGACCACCACATGGTGAACATCATCATCAGGCCGCCCACCATCAGAAAAATCAGTTCAGTACTAAAACGCTGATTTGTTAATGCATCGGTTATGGCAATCGAGCATCCGACAATAGATTCGCCTAAAACGATAATGGTAAGCAGTGAATATCGCTCTGCAATATGATGCGCATGCCAAGGTGTACGGCTTGCAGCTTCTGCAAAAACTGGGATAGACAGTTCAGCAATTGCGAGCAAAATGAAAAGATAAACGGTGAAATGCAGCGGTGAAAAATGAAAGAACAGCCACCCCACTTGCACCAGTATGATGCCAAAAGCATAGCGTAATGCTGTTTTCCGACGGGACAGATCATGCTTTGCAACGCGAAACCACTGCTGTAACTAAGCCCAGACGCATAATGGCATAACCAATCACAATTACGTCAAAATCCTGCTTTTGAAAAGCGCTTGGAATACCTGCAGCAATGACCAAAGAACCAATGATCTGTACGAAAGTTAAGATTCGATAGAGCGCATCATCATTATCATACGCCGAAGCAAACCAACTAAAGTTCATCCACGCCCACCACAAGGCAAAAAACACCATGCCATACAGCGTTAAACCCTGAGCTAAATGATTTTCAACAATGGCATGATGCAGTTGCTGCCCTGCTGTTGCGATCGCCACGACAAAGATCAAGTCAAAAAGCAATTCTAAAGAGGTCGCGACACGATGATGCTCATGTGGATCACGTGGGTGCAAAGGTTTGAGCCACTGACTAGGGAATAAAAATGATTTGGACATAGCATTCAGCTTTATTGTTTTCTGTCTGAATTTTTTCAAAAGCCTGAAACAGTTACAAGATCGATTACATAAATCAGATGAGAAACAGTTTTCTAGAAAAAGGATAATGGCTTTAAAAACACACTTAAGATTTAGATATTTCAATTGTAGAAGTTAAAAATTCAAAGTGACAAAACTGCGAAAGACGTTTTAAGATAAAAACTCGATAGATCGATGTGTTTTTTATATCTCAGCTATATTTTTCTCTAAATTTTAATGACATACTGCTATCCACTAAAATAATAATGAAACCTAAAAGTGATGTTAAAAGAAAAATTAGCGTCTTTTCCTGACGCAGTTTGGGTACAGATTCATTATGATCAAATGCAAGTTTTAACGCGTGATCATCAAATTGTAGCTGAACAAAACTGCCCTCTGGCTTTTATAGAACGTGGAAGTTTTGTCCGAAACTATCATGTTGCAGAACAGTGCTTCAACCAACTCATACAACAGATCCACTTCAAGTGGTATGAGTTTGGACAGCCGGTTATTTTTATTCAGTTAAAAGAACGCTTAAGTGAAGAAGTCAGCGCACTCGAGCTACAAGCCATTCAAGAAATGGCTCTAAGCGCAAATGCACATTTTGTATTTGTTTACGACAAACATGGTATCGCACTCGAAGCAGAAACCATCAAAAATGATGAGTCTCCTTTGCTCAAATGGCTTTTCTGTGGGGTGATCTTGCTCATTTTGCTGATTATCTTTAAATAATCAGCATCATTCATTAGGTTCGGTGCAACTACGACACTTTCTGCTGCTGCAATTGCTCAATACTCGAAATCAAATCGTTAAAACCGTCAATTACTAGCGCTGGTGCAGCCATTTGAATTTCTTCTGCACTACCATAACCATAGCTCACAGCAATACTCTGCACTGCATTACGGCGTGCGCCTAAAATATCGTACTCACGGTCTCCCACCATCACACATTCCTTCGCATCCAACTGTTCTTGCTGCAAAATGTATTCAATTAAATCGCCTTTGTTGGTTCGCTCACCGTTCAGTTCACTGCCATAGATCACAGTAAAATATTTTGCCAAATCAAAATGTTCTAAAATTTGGCGGGCATAGACCGTCGGCTTTGCTGTAGCGACGTACAAGTGAAAGCCTTGCTGTTGTAAAGTTGCTAGAGTGTCGGCAACCGCAGGATACACTTTATTTTCAAATAAGCCCGTAACGGCAAAGCGCTCGCGATAACCAAGTAAAGCCTGATCTGCAAGTACATTATGCAAATCGACATTGAGGATTTTGGCCAAAGAGGCTTTCAAAGGTGGTCCAATGATCCAATCGATATTGGTCTCATCCGAAATGGGATGTCCAATTTTCGCCAGTCCATAGCGTGCTGAAGTGGTAATGCCAACTTTTGGATCTGTTAATGTTCCATCGAGATCGATCAATATATTCTTAATCACAGCTTTTACCTTATCCATTCACTTCTGCAAAAATACTATCGAGTGTTCGCTCAAAGTTGCCTATACTATCGCAAATTTTGTGTAATAAGGACATCATTGTGCGCCCTACTGTACTGTGCTTTTCAGGTCTTGACCCTTCAGGTGGTGCAGGACTGCAAGCGGACATTGAAGCCATTGGTCAAAGTGGCGCACATGCTGCCATTGCGTGTACAGCATTAACCGTTCAAAACTCACAACAAGTGTATTCATTTGAAGCAACCTCACGTGAGTTATTGCTGGCTCAAGCACATGCTGTCGTCGGTGACCTCCCTATTCGCTGTGTAAAATCAGGAATGTTAGGAACGACTGAAAATATCGCGGCTCTCGCTGAGTTTTTACGTGAACATCCCGAATATCATTATGTTCTCGACCCCGTTTTAGTTGCCAATAGTGGTGGCTCTTTGGGCGATCAAGCAACTTTGGTCAAAGCCTTTGCAGAACTAATTCCACTTGCCACTGTGCTTACACCCAATACCGTAGAATTACGTGCGCTCACAGGTGAAGAGGATATTTCTAAAGCAACTGCGCAACTTTTTGCGATGGGTGCTCAAGCGGTATTAGTAAAAGGTGGGCATGAAAATACGCCTGACTATATTCAAAACTCGTTATATGTTCAGGGTGAATTAGTCTCTGAAACCCGTTGTCCACGACTGGATGGGGAATATCATGGTTCGGGCTGTTCATTGGCGAGTTTTATTGCAGGGCGTTTAGCCTTAGGTGATGAGCTCAAAACGGCTGTTCATCATGCCGAAACATGGTTATTTGGTGTGTTGAAAATCGCTGAATCACCGGTTGTCGGTGGACAAAAAATACCAAAACGTTTTTAAAGTACTCGGTTATTTATTTAAACCCGATAGAATAAAACGCTGCATCATTTAAAGCCCTGAATATCAGGGCTTTTTCAAATTAAGAGTCGAGTTGAACGCGATATACTAAGGTTGGAATTTCCCATGCACCACCAGCAAATCCTTTGCACTGTGTGGTTTTTGCCATATAGGTTTGGATAAAACGCTGACCATTCCAAGACCACTCCCCCGTACTATGACAGTCACCAATGCCTCGCCCACGTTGATTGGAAAAAATTTGCCCTTCGCTAAAACCACTTCCAGAAAAGGTCACGGATTGTTTGATTTGCTTTAAGTTGCGATCCATCAACCAATAACCATTACCACTATTATATGCCCCACGCCAACATGGCACTTCGACCAAGGCATTTTTCCCATTGATTGGAAACACCACGACCCGATCATCCTCTAAAAAATTTGCATCAAAGAGTTGAGGACAATCTTCCACTGTCGTTTTCTTCTTTATCAATCCAAATAATTGTTTGGCGGTGGGCGCATTGACGGCATACCGTGTTTGTAAGCCTTTACTGTAATTTTGAATATTCACTTTCGGAATACTTTTCGGTTTGAGTACATTGGCCGAACTACTATTGGCTTTACGTAATAATGCTGAATTTGTCCCTATTCGCTTTTGAAAATCATCCATACGGAGCAAAACCGCACTAGCACCTTGTACGGACAATAACCATGTTTTGTTGTTGCCTTTCCACACAATCGGTTGATTGGCTTGTAAGGCTTGAATCAGTTTTTGAGTTTGAGCTGCACTTAACTGACCTTCCGCAGTCTTGGCATCAAGCTGCACAGTTCCCTGATTTTTACCTAAAATATAAAGTTGAAGTGGTTGATTTGCCGCATTGAAGGTTTCAGGATCGAGTTTTACTCGTGCGCTGACTTGCGCTTGAGCGCCCGCGGCACGTTGTAATAACACAGAAATAGCGGGCTGATTGCCCTCCGCTTGATAACCTGCAACGCGACAAGTCCCCGTATTATCACAAGCGATTTCCCAATCCTTATGTGAAAAATAGTTTCCTTGAATTTGAGCAAAGCTCATACTACAACCCAATGCAGCAACGTAGCCCAATAGAAGTTGCCAGATGACATTATTTTTGTTCATGTCTTTGGCTCAAAATAATTATATTAGAACTATCTTAAAATGCTTTTCACTGAAACTCCAGCCTAAAAAGATCTGCTGCATCATTTGAAATTATGAAGACGAATCATTTAGTTGCTGTATCTCCTCACATTTTTTTCGCTTCACATTTTCATCACTGAGCGTATTCATCAAATCTGCCGCAAGGCCTTTTAACAGACTCATATCATCATCGGTCATTTGATTCGGCTGCCGATCTAAAACACAGAAACTTCCCAACGCCACCCCATTACGGTCTCTAAGTGCAACGCCTGCATAAAAGCGAATGCGGTTATGCATCAATTCAGGTAAATGCGCAAAGCGTGGGTCACGTTGTAGGTCTTCAATTATCAATCGTTCATTTTGATACACCAAATGGCTACAGATCGAGTCTTGCTTCGACTGGCGCACCTGCATCGGTTGCTCGGTAGCCTCAGCCAAAGGGCTACCTGGGGTATAAACCCAATCTTGCTTGACCCAAGAAATTTGCGCATATTTCACATCGAAGGCTTGTCGAGCTTCTTCAATATATTGTTCATAGATCGGTAAATTCCGCTCATCCAAAACATTCAGTTCTTCTAATGCTTTTAAGCGCTGCGCTTCAACGCTAGGATCAGGCTCATCCAACCAAGATTCACCATGCTTCAATTGAAAAGCTTCAATGGTTAATAACAAGTCATTCATATTATTGACCACTGCATCGACGGTGAAATTTTCTTTGATCGCATCTAATTGGGATATCTCATCACAGCTCCACAGTGCAAAAATCAGTTTTATATCTGGAAACTGTGCCTTAAAAACATGGCTTAAAAGGCGAATTTGAGCTTCTGGTACTGTATGGAAAATCGAAATACATACGATCTGAATATCCTCTTGGATATCATCCATACTTTGATGCTGATTTTGAATCAATACGTCGCTAAATGCCTGAGCCGGAATACCGCTTAAACTTAGCCCATGCGCCAACATAGCCGATACTTGAACATCAATTTCCCAACGTGCGCCGATACATAACACCGCTGCTTTCTGATCCTGCTGTGCCACTGGATATGCCCGTTGAAAACTATGATTAAACAGTTTTAAGCCTTGATGTAAGCGTAGTCGATGCTCTGCACTGGCCTCGGTGTTGTGTCCGCTCGAAAAAATCCGTATGGCTGGAATCGCCACTTTGGCATAAAACGCATTGACCCGACGTGCCTTGATTTCATCCGTGGCATCTTTCGGTAACTTTTCAGCAATAAAAGTCTGTGCTACATCCATGGCATCTTGCACATCATCAGCGACCAATCGCTGATAAAAGCGCTCATGCGGCTCCAATGCAGGTGTACTACCGATCAGGGTTTTAATAAAACCTAAGGATGGTACATAGCTTGAAAGCACCAATAAACACGCGGTTAAAGGCGTCGATAAAATTAAACCAATTGGCCCCCACACCGCCGTCCAAAACATGGCTGCGATGATAATGGCTAAAGTTGAAAGTCCAGTACTTTCCCCATACAACCAAGGCTCAATAATATTATTACTGACCAACTCTAAGAGCAGGATTAAGCCGACTGTCCACAGCACCATATTCCATGTGGGATCTACCGCAAAAGCCAGTGCAATGGGGAAAATCGCAGAAATCATCGGGCCGACATAGGGAACAAAGCGCATCACAATCGCCACCATTCCCCACATAATTGCTGCCGGCACCCCAATAAACCAAAGTCCCAAAGCCATCGGAATACCGTAGGTCACATTCACCATCAGCTGCATACGTAAATATTTACCGATACGATTGGCCGCTTCATCTAGTGCGTCAGTTCCAATATTTAAATTACCGCCCAGCAGCTTAAGGAAACGATCATGCAAATCTTTCCGATTGACCAAAATCAGAATCACAAACAAAAAAACAATACCCGCAGTTGCCAAGGGATTGAGCACCCGCTCGCTCCAAGCCATGACCGCTTCAGCCGTGGTTTGTTGTTGCCCCACCACTTTCACTTGTTGCACTTTAGGATTTTTCTCTTCTGGCACCACATCATCTATCGAATTTTCAACGGTATCTATGGTGGTTTTTGCGCCATCCCAAACACTCGGGCCGCGTGCAAATTGACGAATAGAATCCATTTTCTTTTGAATCGTGCCCTGATATTGCGGTAATTCTTGGCTTAATTGCCCCAGTTGATAACCCAAATAAGAGGCCGCGCCGGATAAAATCGCCAAAGCCAAACCGACCACAATAAATATAGATGGCATCTGCGGAAGTCCCCAACCGCGTAGTTTCATCACCAAAGGATCAACTAAAAAAGCCAATAAAATTGCGAGTGCCAATGGAATAAAAATATCTTTGCCAAGATATAAGGCGGCAATCAGCAAACTGCCGATGATAAACCCTGCTGTGATTCGAATCACTTTATGTAAATCTGCAGGGGGCATTTGCTTCGATGCGTTCAGGTCTTGCAAGCCTTGCTTTTGACCTGATGGTGATGATTCAAATTCTTGCGCTAATTTATTATTTTTATGATCCATTTTCTTATCCTGAACGATGGTCATTATTTTTTAATTTAGGCTGAAGTTTTAGGGCTGCATACGCATTTCATGTAATGATTTGCAAAGAAAAAAACAGAGCTTTATAGCTCTGTTTTCATACTGCGTTTCGAGAGGAATTAAAAGGTAATCACTTTACTTTGATGAGTCACAATATCCACGGGAACAGAAATATGTTGATGAACGATCTTCCATTGAGACTGCGTTTTTTTCATCCCAATGGTATTACGACACCACGAGATCCCCGGCGTCGGTATCCCGCTCTGATCATCAATTTTGGAATAACAGTGCAGAAAGGCAATATCAGGATCTGCATGGATGACCAATTCCCGCCTAAATACCTTTAAGCCTTCACGAAAATACTCCCGATAAAATTCCCACATTTTTTGATATGCCATTAAGCCACGCATTTCACAACTGGCATCAAAAAAGTACACATCTGCTGCGCAGGATTCAGCAATATTTTCAATTTTCAATTGGCAGATGACCTCATCCCAATTGGCTAAAAATTGCAGAATTTCGTCAGCGGCCTGTTGGTCACCAACTATTTTGATTTTATCTTGCATCTCTGGCACCTATTTATTTTATTTTTTATGAAGCATTGTTCTGGGCGGCGTTTGGAAGTTGAATTTTAACGATCTTCCAGCTCCAACCGCGGCGTTGCATACTAAATACGGTATATTTTTCTTCGCTTAGGCCTTGGAGCGGCACATACAGATCAAATCGATTCCAAGCGCTATAGCTGGCTTTGGGTTCAAGTGGCTGGCTTTGCTTTAAAGCAACAGCGGTTGCAGTTTCGTCATTTTTGGATAGTGTTGACGCATAAGGTTGTTCTGCGACCTTATTTTCAGCATGCGTGAATAGTTCAATCCCTGGGCTAATCATGCTCGGATTGGTCAGTTTGGTTATTTCTGGTAGTTGGATCGACTCTTTTAATGCTTTGCCTTGTAAAAGCAGCATGATACTGGTTGGATTGACCAGACTATCGACTAGCGTTGCACTGAGGACTGTGCTGAGCTGCCCACCCCAAGACTGGGCAAATTCGGGTAAATGCTGTAGCCCAGTTTTCTGTTGAATGAGGTCTTCAACTTGTGGTTTTAGACTCGATTTGACTGCCGCAAAATCGATATATTGAGCAATTTTTTCAGGTTGATTGTGCTCATAGGCTTGACGTATTTGATACAACACCCAATACGGAGACGCAATCATCCAACCCATGACGATGATCAAAATCGTAATGAGCCCATAATACAAAATATGATTCTGCTTATTCATCGTTCACCACTCTAGCCAGTGAAGTTGTGGTACTTCCTTGTACCGTCAAATAAGCCTGATCTGATTGAATAGCGTCCAACCCAACAGCACTTATCTGAGAACCATATTGCTTTTGACCTAGTGATTTTGATGAGCCATCAGGGTTTATTCCCTTTCAACTATCTCTATCAGGTTATTGCAAATTTAAACTGTTAGATCTTTAATTTGGGTACTTGCACCATTGGTTTTAACTGATTCAATGCCTTTATCTCGCGATTGCTCACTGGCATAAAATTGGCTAGTTCCAATAATTTGATGGTTTGCCGCTTTCAAATTGAAATAAGGTTTGCCATTTTTGGCTGTCAGTCGTTCAAAACGGCTGTCATCTGCACTGTTCTTTTGTACAGACTCAATCCCGTTTTGTGCTGATGCTTTCGCTTTGTATAATTCACTCGTTAAAATGATTTCACCGTTCCCTGCTTTTAATACAAAACGGAACTGCTGATCATTAGAGTGACTGATCTCGTACCATCCCGACATAGGTTACCCCTTCATTTTCATTGTTTTATCTATTATTCGATCAGGATTTGTTGTTGGAAATTCAACCTGATCTACAGAATATAAATGAACTCGGTCACATTTTTCAATGTCTTTTTTGATCAGTATAAAGCTCAAAATTTAATCAAAAAGGGATTTTTTAATAAATAATTCCAATAAAAAATAATCCGACCGAAGTCAGATTTCATCATTTTTACAGCATGATGTATTTCAAAATATATGCGCGTTTCTGCATGTAATGAATGTCTTAAGAACTCACGATCTGCTTTGAATACGTCGCTTTATTCATTTCTAAAATTTCCACACAAAGTTGCACTTCTACTACTGAAGCTGTGACATGTTGTTTCAGCACGTCCAATAACAACAATGAAATTTGCTTTTGCACTTCGACCGTTCGACCCGTCAATAATGAAACTTTGGCATGCATATACGCATGTTGAGCGTGTTCATTCAAGCCCACAACAAAATCTTGCTGAGCTACGGCACGGCTCTTAATATCATTGATGGCACTCACATGACCCGATTCAAATAAGGCAGCGTTTAGCGCTTTAAGTAAAGGTCGAGCTTCGACGTCAAGGTTATTGGAATATTCCAAATGAATATGCGGCATAGTAAAGACATTTCAAACCTGTAATGCGTCTATTATGCAGGCTGAAAAGTAAAATCTATAGCGGATTAGATATCAATTTCATGTTTAAGTAGACATTCTAAGCCAAGTGTGGCCTTCGCTTAGGATGATTGAAATTTGCTTTGGAGCGAACAAAAACGAAACTTAAACTTTTTTCACGTATTCAGATTTGAGCTTCATAGCCCCGATACCATCAATTTTACAATCAATGTCATGACCATCTGTTGCATCGACTAAAAGGCGAATATTTTTAACTTTGGTGCCAACTTTCACCACTGAAGATGAACCTTTAATTTTAAGATCTTTCACCACAGTAACCGTGTCACCATCGGTCAATACATTGCCATTGGCATCTTTAATCAGCACCTGTTCATCTGCAGCGCTTTCGCCCTCACGCCACTCATGTGAGCATTCAGGACAAATCAATAAATCGCCATCATTATAGGTATATTCAGAATTACATTGGGGACAATTGGGTAAAGACATAAAAGACCTCAAAAAAAGATGGACGCAAAAATCCATAAAAACTTAATATAACATTTTTATGTATTTCATAAACTTAAAAACCATAAATATCGTATGGTTTAGTGAAGTTATGACGATGTAAATAACACAACGCCACAGCACTAATCGGTTTAAATTTTAGATCTCTAATGAGGTGTTTAATATCAACGCTTTTAAGATATGCGCATGATTTTTATCCATATGTTTGGCCGCTGTAAGTAAGGTCAGGGGCTCCTCTTTTTCCCATGTGCGCAGTTGTTCTAACTCAGCTTGATGGGTCTGTATTTCTTGCAAATAGCGCTGCTTAAACTCGTCCCATCGAGAAACCATTTCTTCGTCTTGATGGTACCAACGACGTAAATCTGTCGATGGAGTCAATGCCTTCGGCCACAAATCTAGCGCTGCGCTCACTTTACTGATACCACGCGGCCACAAGCGATCGACCAAAATGCGTTTACCGTCATCTGGGCTGATCTCATCATAAATACGTTTAATGTGTACGGTCATTAAGCCCTCCCTCATCTATTTGCAGTTTTTCGATCATTCTTCAGATTATTCATCGGGGATCGCTGGATTTACTAAAAAAGCCAGTAACTGTAAAGACTCCTGCCAACCCAAATAACAGGCATCAGGTGGAATAACGCTCGGCAAACCTGCCTGTACAATCGTCACTTCGGCCCCTACTGATACCGCTTTAAACTCAACAGTGATTTCGATTTCACCGGCCAACTTAGGCATATCAAATTGGTCTGTATAGCGCAGTAGATGATTGGGCACGACATCATGATAATCACCATGGAAAGCGTGCATGGTTCCGGTTGAAAAATATTGAAATGACATGATTGCTCATGATGATGTCCTTTTGTCATTGTTTTCACTGAATCATCCACATGCATTCACCCTCGCTTTATCGTCCATTTTTATCATACTGAAACGTTCTAAATGAAACAGCTTTGAGTCGTGCGAGAAAGGTCATTGCTGTTCAATACTATAGTGAATCCTACAGATTGATCCCATCACTTTAACGCAATGCCGTGTTATGTTTTGTGAGCTGCATTCATATTGATTTTTTTATAAAAATATTTAAAAATCAAAATTTTACACAATTTCTCTAAAATTTAAATAATAAAAAACCCAGTTGAATCACTGGGTTCTTGTTGCTAAAGATGCAATAGTGAGACTTAACTCAATTGTGCTTCATCTTCATCCAGATCATCATCTTCATAGATATAAGCCATACAACCCCAGCCGTCATATTCGCCCGAATGTTGTTCCGCAATTTTAATAAACCACTGCTCTAAATCAACGATATCTTCATAATCAGGTTCCATATAAACATAGACCGTGATAATCCATTCCACGCGATCTGATTCTTCATCTTGGAACAATGAAATTTTTTGCTCTTCTTTCAATAAATACAATGCACACTGTTCAGCCTGCGCTTCGTTCGAAAAGGCAATTGAATATTCGATTTCGTGCGGCACAGATAGATCGTCACCATCTTGCTGCATCTGCCACAGCACATTGCCATTATCATCATCTGGAAATTGTTTAAAATCACGAGTCATTGTACTTTCCCTTATCGTTTATGAATTTTATTCTGTTGACTTAGATTAACGGATAATTGTTGCAATTTGCATTAGCTAAATCTCTTTAATCAGAAATAGACCGCCGAGGTGATCTTTCTGATAACAATTCAAATTAAACCACAACATCCATGTGGGCCTGAGTTTCTTTAAGATGTAAAACCAAAGCTGCCATTTTCAATTCTTCTAAGCGTAATTGTAGATAACTGTCGAGTACCCGTGCCTGACTAAAATGTACACCATGCGCATTGAGCAAGGTGAAATCATCCGCCAAAGCCTGCAATAGCTCACCTAAGTTTTTGGTATTTAATTGGGCTAAATACAAATCAGCACGACTATTAAACACCAATGTAAATAATTGCATCGCAGCCAAACGACGCTCTTCATCGACATAATTACAGTTTGCAGTCGATTGCTGCTCCATTGCATCAATCATTTTGCAACGTACCGCAGTCAAATTTTGGTTTGCCGCAGATTCATTCATGCCATCCATCAGCTGATCTAAAATACTCTGTAAAGGCAAAAAGAATGCTGACTGATAGCCCCGTATTTTGTTGTCCAAAGCACGGTTGATGTTTTCCAAATGCTGCTGATCCAGCGCTTGGCTATACAAACCCTTTAACTCGGCACGGGCTTGTTCCTGTATTTGTGATTTAGCTCTTTCTTGATATTTGCTCAAATACTGACGCACTTGTTCAATCTGTGCGCGAATATCATTCAACATGATATCTGCATTGGCTTTGGTGACTTCCACCAAACCATCAGCCTGTAAAGTTCGATACTCAACATATTGTTCAATATCCACAATATGTTGATATTTCGCTACTTTATCGACTTGGATTTTTAAGCCACTGTTTTGAATGCGTAATTGACTGATTTCATAATTCAGTTCATCTTGCTGCGACTCTGTTTCAGCCAGTTTTAACCGCGCACGATCGAAGTTTTCCTGCAGTGAACGTAGGGTTTTATCATTTTTCAATTTGCGGTTATAAACAAAAAGGAGAGCCACAATTAATAGGATGATAAGGACGATTAAAGCAATATTGATCATTTGCCAATCCTCAAAATAAGCTTCAATAATTTAAGTTTATTCCCCAAAACAAACCTAATTTATAAAAATTAAAATCAATAATTTATTTCATATTAGCAGAATAAATGCAAAAAACTGTATTTATCTGACCAAATACACACTTGCACACAATTTAACTAAAATGCTGTTTTAAATCATTTTAATAAAATATTTTTATATTAAAAAAGTAATCATTCAATATTCATTAGAAAATATAATAAAACCTTAAAAATGGCGTTTATTTACTAAAAGCTACAAAGAAATTTAATATCAATATTTTTAAATTTTTCACATACTTTATAGAGATATTTAAATTATTTATATATCCCCAGAATTGGGGATATAGTGTATATCATGAATCATTTTTAAGCAGAAAAACCTATTTAAAGCTGTAGATATTCTGCGCTTTTTACGAGTCCCAAAGGTTTTAATTCAATGCAGCAGTTTTTATGAACAATGAGCATTCACATGAATATGCTTTAAAATTCTGCCGCACAATGAATATGAACAGCTTGTTGAGTTAAAGGCTGGGTAAATGCCAGATCGCAAGCATGTAACGCCATCCGTCCGAGTGAGCTCTGTTTTGCATTCGGGTGATACAGTTGATCCCCTGTAATTGGGTGCCCAATATGCATCATGTGTACACGTAGCTGATGTGAACGCCCTGTCACTGGTGTTAATAATACTCGGCTAATGTCCTTGCTTGCGTCATAGCTAATGGCTTGATACAAGGTTTTTGAGGGTTTGCCCAATTCAAAATGCACCATCTGTCGTGGGCGATTTTCCCAGTCCGTAATGAGGGGCACTTCAACACTACCCTCACCTTCGAGTTTGCCTTGAACCAAAGCCACATATTGCTTTTGAACCGTCCTCGCTTGGAACATTTTACTCACCGCCACTTCTGCATCGCGGTGTTTCGCAAACATCAAAATGCCTGATGTTGCCATGTCTAAACGATGGGTAATTTTTGCAGCAGGATACTGCTCCAAAACACGAAGATAGGCACTGTCATGATGCTCAGGCAAACGTCCCGGAACCGACAACAATTCCGCTGGTTTTTCGATGACAACCAAGTCTGCATCTTCATACAAAATACGTAGAGGACCTTGAGGCGGCGCATAGACAAAGTTGGGATCTAAAGGCATGGACAGACTGTGTACTGGGAGAATGTCGGCAAAATAACAACTGACTAATTCGCTGTCAATCGACTTTAACCGATCAGGTCTAACCCTAACGATTATTGGTCCCCAATTTACCAAAGGCTGGTGCTAATGAATGAGATAAATCATCCTCCAGTAACTGTAAGATGCTTGCACTCGTGGTTGAAGGATACTGATGTAGTGTGATGCGATATTCGCCCTGAAACCACTGTGACAAATGCAAGGCATAGGTTCGTTTAGGCCCAAAACCTAAATGCTGTTTTAAACGACTCTTTATACCTGTCCGTGATGATCCAACATACAGAATGTGATTGGGTTGATTTAACTTGGCGCAAGCATGGGTTTTCAATGCCTTAAATGCAGCATAGTCCTGATATGTCTGCTGTATATCGCCACCAACCTGCTGTATCACATAAATATAATGTGCGTGTTGAGTAAGATCATCAAAACTTGAAAACTCAAATATACGCTCAGCTTTAGTCTGCTGTGCCTGCAGACAATCCTGTATCAATTGATCAAGATAACCCATAACAAAATTATTTAAAATTTAGATAGTTAAGCATAACAACTTTGTGAAAAAGGACAATCCGAAGCTTAGATTAAGTTTAAGATCTTCTGCGTGATATTTATTACATCAGCAATAATCAAAGTGTGTTGGGAATGAATGCGAAGTCTGGAATTTTGAAAAAGATGGAAGGATTTATTATTCGATTGAATTCTTAAAAAATTTTCTAGGGTGTAAGAGAAAACAGTGTTGTTTACTTCAACTATCATCACTTTGTAAGTCATGATCTTATAGCCTATAAACTTCTGGTTTATAGCGTCCTAAGCTGAATCGAGACCTTTTGGGTGAGTACTGTACACGTGTTTTGCACCACTGACAGCATGCTACTCTTTTCAATCTCTGTAACACCCTTGAGATATATAGTAGTGGTATCGATGAGGGATTGTTTCCCTGAAAATCACTGTTTTTGGCTTATTTTAAAAATATTTTTCACATTTAAAGATATATTGAAAATATTTTCTTCTTGCATCAAGTTTTAGCATTTTTTCCATCTGATAAATGACTTTTCCCGAGAATTTTCGCCATAGCTTAGCACTCAAACAACAATTATTTATGCTGTTCAAAGCAAACTATTACTTCTTTTTACTCATTTCAGACAGCAAATCCAGCTGAATTTCCTGAATCTTGGCAAGACGATCCCATTGATGCATCAACAAATGATCTATCTTTTCATGTAAATGGCGAATTTCTAATTCAGCTTTTAAATTCACCTGATAATCATTCTCCGAACGCATGCGGTCTTTAGCTTCTTGACGGTTCTGGCTCATCATAATAATGGGCGCTTGTATGGCAGCGAGGCAAGACAACATCAAATTCAGCAAAATAAAAGGATAAGGATCAGCAGGATGCTTCACCATCACCACAGTATTGACTAAAATCCACACCGCTAAAAACAATGTAAAACAAATAAGAAATGCCCAGCTACCGCCAAATGTTGCAATTTTATCCGCTAGCCTTTCGCCAAAACTCCACTGCTGATCCAGCTTTTCTTCAACATTTTTGCTAATCAGATCATGCTGCTGCATGCTGTTCAGCACCTCATATTCTAAATTGGAGACTTCGCCTTGTTCGGAGTTCAGAATTGACTGCACATACTGCATACGGTATTTGGTTAAATCAGTTTGGCATATATAGTCCTGAGCACCAGATTCAGGAAAATCCTGAGCAATTTCTTCTGTAATGACTTTACGCACGGTTCCCATTGGAATCATATTTTTCAGTGGGAAACTTTTTTTGCACACCAAACAAGTACGGCATTCTACTTTCCCGTTCATTCTTGCCTTGCCCAATTGAATTTTATGTTCTTTTGAGCATACTGTTTTGCCTAAATTTAATGCAAGCAGCTTGTGCTTTTACACCCAATATTTTTTATGATTTAAGCTTATTTTAGATAGTGCAATGCAATGTAGGGGGTTAAATTCAAAAGTAAAATACCAATTTTATAGACAGCCATTCCACCATAATGAATAGCGTCAAACTGCTGATCGCTCAACTTAAACCACTGCCCATGCAGGCGTTTCATCCAATCTTTAGCAAAGACAAATACCACAAACCAAATGATTAAAATCAGATAGTTAATCACTAAGCTATACAGCAAGAAATCGCTTAAATGACTCAAGTTCATGGCAAATCTCCTAAGCGTATTTTTATCCTTAGTTTATGCCCCTTTCGAGCAATTGAATATTGCTTTTAAATTTCCGCTTAGATTTGGACTATTTTTAAGAGAGATGCCTGACGATCTTTGAGCTTGTGCTGATTTCACTGGTGTGGTTTGTTTTGTGCAGATTAAAGGAGTAATGATTCATTATTCTTTTTTATTTTGGCTTAAATTTTTGGGGTGGTATAAGAGAAAACAATATTGTTTACTTCAACTATCATCACTTTGTAAGTCATGATCTTATAGCCTATAAACTTCTGGTTTATAGCGTCCTAAGCTGAATCGAGACCTTTTGGGTGAGTACTGTACACGTGTTTTGCACCACTGACAGCATGCTACTCTTTTCAATCTCTATCACACCCTTGAGATATACTTTAACCAAAGAGGATCGGGATTAATTTCCTAAGTTTTTCTAATTTTCTGCAAATTCAGCAAATTTTTTCAGCCATTTTAGGTTTAGCGGGATATTTTATCTTTTCAGCTCATCTCAGCGTTTTTTATCTGCAGATTTGCCCAATTATAAGAAAATTTTCTTTTACAATAGACAAAACGTCCAAACACAGCGTCAAATTTAAAAATATATCGCCGCTGAACATTCCCCCTCCGGTTCAATTATCTACATAAATTATGACTCACAAAACACCGCTCAATGAGTAACTAATGATCTAGATCTATCTTTGTTCTACTTATTGAACTGAGGTTACGCAGTAACATCAGAAGCGCAATTTGATTCAAATAAATGAACGATACGCGGTAACGTCATACGCAAGTGTGGCTACTTTTAATCAAAAATGTTTTTGCGATACTGTGAATAATTTGACGGTAATGAGCGAGTTTTGCGGTGAGGAGCATTGCTCCGCAAGATGGTTTCCTTGCGAAGCTTCGCTTCTCATTTTGCCGAATGAGAAACAACGTTTCGTAAAAGTACCTCCAGCCGAAGGCTAATCCCTTTATTCAATCCCTAGATATAAGACGCCGTCGAATAGAATTAAAAATCATTTAAAAAATACAAAACTACTTTTAAGTGTGTAACATCAGTTATTTAATTCATGATCAATTCAACGATTTATTAGTCAATGAACTAAATAGCTTTGTACCCACTGTGCGCTAAACCACCAACCACTACATGCCGCCATACCACAGAGTAAATTGGCCAAAATTTTATTCATTCGACTGAGGTCTGATGCATATATTTTGAGATTGATCAGATATGCAATCACGGCATATACCAGTCCAATCGCACCACCAATGATGATCAGGATCAAAGGCCATGCTGCATAGGCATGCGCCTCTGCTGGATATTTTGTAGAACGGATGGTTTCTGTGGTCATGCTGTATATCCTATTAATAACGCGATTACCTTTTTTAGTTAGCAATTTCTGCGCCATTTTTCTTGGATATACAGCTTTATTTCAAGGTTAATGCATGTTGAATTTCTAGCTTTGACTACAGCATTTATCGCAACCGACAACTTTTTCTGTAGGCCAGCTCATTCGTGCACGCTTATAAGCGAGTTCGAAATTGGCAAAATAACCAATCAATATTTGCTGGTCAAACTGCGGCATGTCTACGCATCCTTGCGTACCATTGTGAATTAAATGCGAGCCATTCGTTAAGGCATTTTCATCGACTATAAATTTAATCATCTACCACTCCCCTCATTATTTTTTATAAAATTCAAAGATTAATAAATCCATATAAAAATTATGTGATTTATAAGCACATACTAAAATTATGCCTTTATTGTTCAAAAATCAATCGCAATTTAAAGATTTTTTTTAGCCGTCTCTTGGATGCCTTAAACGCAGAATGATGTGCTCTTTTAAGACAGATAGGTGGAATTGCTTGATAGAGATTTGCGCTTAAGCCGAGTGCTTTGTATGTTGAATAAAGGTATTGTTCACTCGAACTGACATCAACAAATACGGCGTCCAAATCAGACAACCCATAGTACTCGTCGCTAACTGTATGATGGTCTGTGTATCAGTAGCGCTTCTTATAATTTTTATAATCTTTATCAAACTTTGCTAATACTCAGTTTCTGATTTTTAATTTTATATTTATTAAACATAACGCAGATCACTCACTCTAAAAGATGGATTCATTTTAGAGTGAAATATTGATTGGTTTATAAAGGGGTATCGACCTGTACAGTTCGTTTTTGGCGTATGCGGCGAACCAACCAGATCACGATTGCAATCACTAAGATCACCACGAAAAATGGGACTAAAAAGGCCAATACTGACAAGACAGCCGCACCAATCCATTCCCCTGTAGATAAGATTGGATTTGCAACGCCACCTGTGGTTGCGGTAGATACGCCACGCGCTGCGACGGTACTCATTTGCACTGCTGTTGCTGTACCACCACCCACGATAATTGCTGCAGCCCAACTGGCAAACTGTGACATTTCACCTGAGCTGACTGCCATTGTGGCAATGGTCCCTGCAATCATGGCTGCAGGTGTTGAAATGGTGTCGAGCGCATTATCTACCCAAGGAATATAGTAAGCTGCAATTTCACAAACCGTCGCAATTGCTAAGCCAATACAAACCGCAGGCATAGACAACCATTCGAATCCTTTCATCGGTTCGAATAGTCCTAAAATGGAAGCAACACTCATCACCAATAAAGGTACAAAGACACGGAAGCCACAGGCAGCACTTAAGCCAATACCGATACACAGTCCTAATATTGTTTCCATGGGCTTCTCCGAATGGTCAAACGTACAATTTGTTTTTATAGATGCAGTGTTATACGTTAGCAAAAAGCCCTATCGAGTGATAGGGCTTTTCTTTCTAAACAGCGGATAACTGTTAGTGTTTTGCAGCTTAGGCATTCTTATTGTTAAATTGATTGCCTTGGCATTTGGTACACGGTGGTAAACGATCAGTACCAATTTCTAAGTAGACGCGGTGTCCGCATTGAACACAAAAATAGAAGCCTGTTCCGGGTTTTTGACCAGCAGTAACCATTTTTGTTCTCCATGTGTTTTTAGAAATGGTAGATTCAGTATAACCCTCTTGTGATGAATGTCTATTGGTCATTTCGACAATTGATAATGGCATTTAGGCAAAGTATAATTTCAAATGGAAATTTTGGTGGGTTTACAGCGATTTGCTCAGCCAGTTTTCTACTTGCAGTTCGTCTACACGCAGAAATTCTTTTTCATTGTTTGTGACCATGACCCAATTATTCGATCGTGCGTGCGCAGCTAGCCATAAATCGTTATTGCCAATCATTTGTCCCTGAAGCGCTAACTGTTTTCGAATTTGAGCATAGTGTACGGCGGTGTGTTCATCTAACTCTATAACAGGAATGATTGAAGTTAATTCATCGATAACTTTGAAAGCTTTGTCTTTCCATTGGCTTTTTTCCGCACCAAAGCGAAGTTCCCCCAAAGTAATCACTGAAATAAAAATATTGCCGTCAGGTAAATGTTTTTCAAAATGCTGACGGACAATTTCGGGTTGATGCTTGGTGATATAAATACAAATATTGGTATCTAATAAATATTGTGTTGGCATTAGAACTCTTCTCGTTCTTGCGGTGGTTCATCCACTCTTGTTTCTGCATAAAAGTCGTCTGGCATTTGTGCCAAAACCTTAAATAACTGTTCTGCTGTGACTGGTTTTTCTCGCAGTATAACCTCATCACCACGGCGGAAGATTTCAACTTCCTTGCCTTCAAAGCGAAATTCTTTAGGTAAGCGAATAGCTTGACTACGACCTGTCATAAAAACTTTTGCTGTAGTCATGAAGCGACTCCATAAGTTTTGATATATATCTTATGATAGGTATTTTTTGAGTATTTTTCAATCAAACCATTATCCGTATTTAATACTTATTTTTAGAAATAAAATCTATAAGAAGAAAAAAAAGTAGCTGATCTAAATATAGAATCAGCTGGACTATTTTCGGTCTAAAAAATTCAAAAGAGAAAGCTTTTGCTATGACTTTATTACAGTTGGGCAAAAAGATAAGCTTAACTTTCAGTATTTTCACACTCAATAATTTCTTCCAAATTAAATTTTTTTTGAATTTCATCATTATCAGATTCAAAAACAGCTATATTGACTCCTCCTAGATGTTTGACACTTGGATACATAATTCCTTGTAATTTTGGTTCAAATACATATCTAAAATATTCTGAAACTACCTGTGTAGGTACATAGTCAATATGCTCTTTGCCATCTTTAGCAACTGGTTTCAATAAATCATTAACAAATTCATAGAGAAACTTAATTTCCTCCCTAAGGTCATGTTGTGATATATCAAAAATACTAGGAGCTTGAGGTAACTTTGTTAAATCTAGAACTTGAATATTATTTAATAATTTTAATTTAGCCAATGACCAATATTGCTGATCATCAATCACTTCAAGTTTTGCTGTATCTGACATAAATGCGATATAAAAATAAGGAATACCTGCTGGATTCATACGCCCAGCACCAGCCAATCTTTTTGGTGCAACTCCTATTTCTTCAAACTCAGTAAATTCTTGACCTTTCTTATGCGCCCTAACTCTATAAAAATTTGAATCTTTTGGAATTTCTCTAATCAAGCCCAATCTATTAGATAAATCCCCCAATTGATTTAACATAGAAGTTAAAGGAATCGAATAAAAATCATCATATCCTGAAGATTTCTGAGTTAAAAATAGATAGCGTGTTTTATATAAAATTTGTTCTTTAAAACTTTGCCACCCAAAACTCAAAACAGCACTCTTAGGAACTCCAATCCAATCATCTTGGACATGTGAAACTAAATATAAACTGGGATCGGCAGATTCACATAAATCTTCTATAAACTGATCATTCCATCCAGGATTAAAGTCATTAATTACATCTTGTATATAAACTTGTTCTATTACCCATTCACCTTCAGCATAAGGCATCGCCGTATCTTGCGCATCTTTATAAGAGAGAAAGATTCGATCATATATTTTTTGAGCTACAAATTTGTACTCACATGCAATATTCTTATTTCCTACGCTCCAACAGTATGAGCATTTTTTCTGCGTCGCATTTGATTTAATTATTTCAGCTAAATAATCATCAGCTATACAATTGAAACATATACTTTTCTCATTAAAACTTAATGAATATACAGTGATCTCATCCATACGATCATTAAACCCCATCATCCCCTCCAATATAAAAAAAGAGCCCACACAATATGAGCTCTTTGATATAGAAATCAATTAATTATCAGTTCAAGCTACCTTCCAAGAAATCCTGTGCAAAGCGCTGCAATACACCGCCCGCTTCATATACAGATACTTCTTGTCCTAAAAATAATTCAATCAAATTAAAGTAAAGCTAAGTTTTGTGCCCTCAATATTTTTTGAGAAGACATAAGCAGAATTGATATCTCTAAATTTATTTTCATTAATCAATTTATTTAAATAATCCTCTTCCACAGTCGGATGTACACCTAGACACCAAAGCGAACGTCCAGTAGTAGTACTAGACCCTTTGACTTTTTCGTACTTCTCAATATCTTTCAACATATATCGAATGCAATGAGAAGCATTTATGTGCTGTTTTATCTCTAGAGGTATAGAACTTTGCTTATGTTTTTGTCTTATCATGAAATCAATTGAACAAATATCTTTGTCTTTAGACATTCGCTTGTCTAGCTCATATCTTTTTTCTCTTTCAACTTCAGCTACATCAGAATGACTAAACAAAAATAATGCAAACTCAACCTGAAGCCATATTTCCCATCCCTTAATCTGATTATCCACGAATCCATTTAATTTTTTGACAATCGTCTCTTGTGCAAAAAACTCTTCTGATAAGTTAGTTAAAAAATTTAGATCATCTTTAAGTATTTTCATTATGATTAGTCTATTAAAAAAACCCCACATAAATGTAGGGTCTTTTTACAACAATATCAATTACTTTTAGCTTAAATCATCAAGCCACATTCCCTTCCAAGAAATCCTGTGCAAAGCGTTGTAACACACCACCCGCTTCATACACATGCACTTCTTCTTCGGTATCCAAACGGCAAGTCACAGGCACTTTAATGATTTCATTTTTACCATCAGCAGTTGAACGCTCAACCACCAAAGTCAGGTCAGAACGCGGTGCAATATTACCAATCACGCTATACAGCTCTGTACCATCCAGCTTCAAAGTTTTACGGTCTGTACCCGTTTTAAACTCAAGCGGCAGCACGCCCATACCTACAAGGTTAGTACGGTGAATACGCTCAAAACCTTCCGCTACAATCACTTCTACACCTGCAAGGCGCACACCTTTAGCTGCCCAGTCACGGCTCGAACCTTGACCGTAGTCTTTACCTGCAATGATGATCAGTGGCTGCTTACGATTCATATAAGTTTCAATCGCTTCCCACATACGCATCACTTCGCCTTCAGGCTCTACACGCGCTTTTGAACCTTGCTTGATCGTACCGTCAGAACGCACCACCATTTCATTAAACAATTTCGGGTTGGCAAATGTCGCACGCTGTGCAGTTAAATGGTCACCACGGTGGGTTGCGTATGAGTTAAAGTCTTCTTCAGGCACGCCCATTTTATGCAGATACTCACCTGCAGCCGAATCCATCATGATCGCATTCGATGGCGATAAATGGTCTGTGGTGATGTTGTCAGGCAAGATCGCAAGCGGACGCATATTTGCAAGTGTACGCGGTGCAGCCAATGCCCCTTCCCAATACGGCGGACGGCGGATATAAGTACTTTGCGGACGCCAGTCGTATAGTGGGCTTGCCGCTTTTTCACGCTCACCCAAATCAAACATTGGGATATACACTTTCTTAAACTGTTCAGGTTTAACCGCTTCTTTCACCAATGCATCAATTTCAGCATCAGACGGCCAAATGTCTTTTAAGTAAATTGGATTACCGTCTTTGTCATTACCCAGTGAATCGGTTTCGATATCAAAACGAATCGTCCCTGCAATGGCATACGCCACAACGAGTGGAGGCGAAGCCAAGAACGCTTGTTTTGCATAAGGATGGATACGACCATCGAAGTTACGGTTACCTGAAAGTACCGCAGTTGCGTACAAATCACGATCAATAATTTCTTGCTGAATCACTGGATCGAGCGCACCTGACATACCATTACACGTGGTACATGCATACGCCACGATACCAAAGCCGAGCTTTTCTAAATCACCGAGTACACCAGCTTCTTCGAGGTATAAAGCCGCAGCTTTAGAACCTGGTGCAAATGATGATTTCACCCAAGGTTTACGCACAAGTCCTAACTCATTAGCTTTACGTGCAAGTAAGCCTGCTGCCACGGTATTACGTGGGTTAGAAGTGTTTGTACATGAGGTGATTGCTGCAATGATGATTGCGCCATCAGGCATTAAACCTTCAGCTTCCTGAGCTTTAGCCGCTTCTAAGTTACCTGCAATGCCTTTCGCTTTTAAATCAGCGGTTGATACACGTGCATGTGGATTCGATGGACCTGCAATATTACGAGTGACTTGTGATAAATCAAAACGTAGTACACGCGGGTATTCTGCCGCTGTCATATCCGACGCCCAAAGACCAATTTCTTTGGCATAGGTTTCAACCAATTTCACTTGATCCGCTTCACGGCCTGTCAATGTCAGGTAATCAATGGTGTTTTGGTCAATGTAGAACATCGCTGCCGTTGCGCCATATTCAGGGGTCATATTCGAGATCGTTGCACGGTCACCTACAGACATGCTGTCTGCACCTTCACCAAAGAATTCTAAATACGCACCGACGACACGTTCTTTACGCAAGAATTCTGTAAGCGCTAACACGATATCAGTTGCAGTAATGCCCGCTTGACGCTGGCCCACCAGTTCTACACCAATGATGTCTGGCAGACGCATCCAAGATGCACGGCCGAGCATGACATTTTCAGCTTCTAGACCGCCGACACCGACAGAAATCACACCCAATGCATCAGTATGCGGCGTATGTGAGTCTGTACCCACGCAAGTATCAGGGAAAGCTAAACCATCACGGTTTTGAATCACTGGAGACATTTTCTCCAAGTTGATTTGATGCATGATACCGTTGCCCGCAGGGATCACATCGACATTTTCAAATGCTGTTTTGGTCCATTCAATGAAATGGAAACGGTCTTCGTTACGACGGTCTTCAATCGCGCGGTTTTTCTCAAATGCGTCAGGGTCAAAACCGCCGTATTCTACTGCTAGAGAATGGTCAACAATCAGCTGCGTTGGAACAACAGGGTTCACTTTAGATGGGTCGCCGCCTTGGTCTGCAATCGCATCACGCAAGCCTGCAAGGTCAACCAATGCGGTTTGACCGAGGATGTCATGGCACACCACACGTGCAGGGTACCAAGGGAAATCGTGGTCTTGTTTACGGTTAATCAGTTCTTTTAAAGACTGTTCTAAGATTGCAGGGTCGCATTTACGAACCAACTGCTCTGCAAGAACTTTAGATGTATATGGGAGTTTTGCGTATGCGCCTGGCTGAATATCTTCTACGGCTTGGCGTACATCGAAGTATTCTAGCTGGGTGCCTTGCAGCGGTTTACGATAGTTGTTGTTCATAGCGTTCCTGCCCTCGGTCTTTCATTTTTTTGCGTTGTCTTTTTCATAGACAATTCATCTTTGTTCGATAGGCATACTACACTGCCGAAAACCCATTTCCCAAATCTTATATATTTCATAGAGTTAAATATAAAAACAGGGGTTTTTGAAATATTTAGTTACACTAACTTTGGAATATTCGCTCTAAATGTGAATTTTTTTGAAAAATAGCTGCAAATCCGCCTCATTCTTTAGTCTAAGGAAAATTGCACTGCATAATATTTAATCTAAATATCAACCAAATTGATTAAAAATCAGTCTTATCAATTTTAGTATTTAATAATCAAGGCATTAAATTATTTTATTAGCTCATTGCGCCTCAAAGTCATAATGTGAATCAAAACACGGTTTTATTATTTATTTTATCTTAATTCTCAATTTATCCCTATTTGCAGGGATAGCGTCGAATCACCCCACTCTCAGATAATAAAAGCACGACATACAAGCACAGTAATTCACTGTATTCGCCAAAATAATCACAATATTTACAAAACCTTAGCTAAATAAATCTGCGATTACTGTTCTACCGTCATTATGCTTTGGGGAAAGATCATGACAAAATTTAAAACTATCATTGGGGCTGGCTGCCTCTTAAGCTGTCTCAGCTTCATTGCCTGTGGCGACAACGACCAATCGACAACAGATTCGACGATTCAAGAAGAGGAAGTAGACTCACCGACTGTCATCTCGAATCCACCACGTTTGAAAGCCAATGCACAAGGTGAGCATGAACTGCTGATTGCCTATAAACGCCAAGCCTTATACGACCCTGAAACGGGTGAAAATGACCTATTACAGGTCAGAGGCTATCTGACTAAACCTGAACTCTGGAACTCGAAAAATAGCGATGGCAGTGTTTCGGATGTGTTGGTTGGCCCACAAATTCGTGCGAAACAAGGTGACAATTTAAAAATTCATCTGGTCAATCATCTCCCTGTTGAATCGACGGAGACCTGTCCAAGTCCAGTGACCAATATTAACCAAGGGAACTGTTTTAACACCACAAATTTACATACACATGGTCTCTGGGTTAGCCCGCAAGGAAATAGTGACAACGTATTTTTGAGCTTAAAACCTCAGCAAGATTTTCATTACGAATTTAAGATCGAACCGAATCATCCTGCGGGAACATTTTGGTATCACTCGCATGTGCATGGTTCAACCGCGATTCAGGTCTCAAGTGGCATGGCTGGCCCTTTGATTATTGAGGGCGAGCGGAAACCTGTCATTCGTCAGGGGCAAATTCAGCAGACTGGAGATTTGGACATCTTATGGAAAAATCAAAAAAACCAGCAGTATGACCATGAAAAAATCATGCTATTCCAGCAGATTCAATACAATGAAGATTGCGACAGCAATTTAAGCCAAGTGAATGGCACACCCTGCCTCTATAGCTTAGAAGATTATTCAAAACTCGATATACCAACCTCATGGGCGGATGAAAATCGTTTTACCAGTATCAATGGCAAAATGTTTGGTGAAATTAAGGTGGATCAGAACCAATACCACCGCTGGCGTATGATTCATGGCGGTATCCGTGACACCATTGGTTTGACCATCAAAGAACTGCCTGATTCTGCGCTCTTTACCGCAGAGCAAACCCTGAGCGAATGTCAAAAATATCAAAGCAAGTCGATGTCTTCACAGTTTAAAACGCTGAAAACATTACCGTTATATACCCTTGCACAAGACGGCTTGACCATGGGGAAAATCCAAAAGCAAGGGATTGAAATTTTTCAACCGGGTTATCGCTTTGATGCCATGCTCGCCTTCCCGACCACCAATAAATACTGTGTATACGATACCAAGCTGAATCTAGAAGATGAAATTAATGCGCCTGAATCAAGTCCGCTACTTCGTCGCGCACCGGAAGAAAAACTCAATACGCAGCTCCTCGGTTGGGTCAATGTGCAAGCAACCCAACTACCACAGCAAACGCCGTTTAACTTCTTAAAAAGTCAGGCCACCCAACTAAAACTGGCACCAGAAGTGATTGCACAGCTCGAACAGGGTGATTTATCAGCCTTTATCTCGCATGCGAGTTTAATGACTGCTGAAGTCGATGAAATGCTCAAAACAATGGCGAAGCAAATCACCAACTTTGACATTTTGTTCAATGTAGATGGCAGCTTTAAATTTGGTATTCGTCATGCCGAAGAAGGCACCTTGATCAGCTTTGGTGACGCCTACCACGATGAAGACCATACCCACCACAGCTATGTCCGCAAGCTTCCAATCGGGCAAACCCAAGAGTGGGAGTTGAGCAGTAATGTTGCCAGTCATCCCTTCCATATCCATGTCAATCCATTCCAAGTCGTGAAAATATTGAATGAAAATGGTGTCGATGTCAGTGCCATCGGCAGCTCAGATAAAGATGGTGCGGGAAATATTGACTCGCAATATCATGGAATGAAAGGCGTTTGGAAAGATACGCTCTTTGTTAAACAGGGCTATAAAATCTTTGTACGCAGCAAGTACGAAAAATTTGAAGGCGACTTTGTGCTGCACTGCCATATTTTAGACCATGAAGATCAAGGCATGATGGAAACCGTACGTATTTGTGGCGACCAATATGATTGTAATAGTGAACCGCCTTCACATCATTCCTCTATGGATATGACTGCAAGCGATATGCCGACACACAATCACTAAGACCGATCTATGCTGTACAAAAGCCCATATCAATATGGGCTTTTTGTTTGCCTAACACTGCGGCTTGCTGCAAAATAACATGATTAATGATATCTAAAATTTATACTGAGGCTGGTCATGACAACGTCTATGGCATTCACATCTTTTTCTCTCAACGGTGTCGATGCACAAAAATTTCTACAAGGGCAAGTTACTTTGCATGTTGAACGCCTTGAAGAAAATGCAACACGTTATACTGCAATCTGCGACCTCAAAGGCCGTATTCATTTTGGTTTATGGCTCACTAAACACAGCGCTGAAAGTTTTTCTATTGTCACTACAGCAGATCAAGCCGAAGAATTTGCCAAACATATTAAAAAATATGGTGCATTTTCTAAGATGAAACTTGAAGAAACTGGTACAGTTTTTCCAAGTTTAGTCGGTGATGAAACGACATTTGCTTCGGAACCGACGGATGTTGTTGCATGGGAAATTCAAGCGATTCAAGCGGGTCAGGCATATATTGACCAAGCGATTGAACATGTGTTCCAACCGCAAGAGTTACGTCTACATCAGCGTGAAGGCGTCCACTATGACAAAGGCTGTTATTTGGGTCAGGAAGTGATTGCACGTTTATGGTTTAAAGCCAAACCAAAAGCTTGGTTGCATGCGATTTCAGGTACAGGTACTGCTCCTGCACAAGGCGAACAGCTGAATAAAGGTGTACAAGTCGTCAATAGCGCGGCTGTAGAAAATGGTTATGTAGCATTGGTTGTTGCTCGTCCAGAAGCTTTAGAAGAGTTAGATGTGACAGTTTTAGCCTTGCCTGATGCATTGAATGGTGATGTGGCGCGTCCTGCTTAAGCATCTTAATTTTTAAAATAAGAGCCAAATTACAAAAGCTGTTTGGCTCTTATTCTGATTACTATTTAAAATTACAACAAACTATAAAGATTTATAAAAATGCTCATCCCTTTCCCATTTCGCTTTTTCTTATTGAATTGCCTCATTCTCTTCAGTTGTTTTATATCGCCAAATATTTATGCCGAGATAAATTCAGCGGTATTGGAAGAACTAAAAAATAGCAATGTGGTCGATCAAACCAACTCGCTTTCCCGCGATGAAATTGCCCAGTTAAAAAAGCAAAACGAGCAGCTTTATCAGCAAAAGCATGTCGACTTTAAAATTTTGATGATTCCCTCGACCAATGGAAAAGCTATTGATCAATATGCACTTGAGATATTCAATAAACTTAAAATTGGCAATGAGAAGCTCGATAACGGCTTACTACTTTTGGTTGCAAAAGATGATCGTAAAATGCGGTTCGAGGTAGGTTATGGTTTAGAGGGAGATTTCACTGACCTAGAAGCTGGACGCATAATTCGACACACACTCGCTCCAAATTTCCAAAATAATGACTATTTTAATGGCTTTAAAGAAACACAAAAAAAGTTACTAGATAAATCAATTACTCTTGGTAAACCTAAAAACGAAGATCAAAAAATAGATCACATTCTAAAAACAATAGCTGGAATATTTCTATCATTCTTATTGTGTATCCCACTCTATTGGTGTTACACAAAAGTGATTATTAAATTTGGTACTAATGGTGCCTTAGGTGCTTTTATTGGACTCCTTATCTTTGAAATTTTTATTCATCTTTTGATTTTTGGTTATTTAAATTTTGGAAAAATTGCATTTTTACTTTGCGCATCTATTCCTCTTTATGCCCCTTTTATGTTGACTATATTTCTTCCCTTCAATGAACCATACAGATTACTTAAAACTATTTTATACAGCTTACCACTTCAGATTTTTGCTTTATTTGGCTTCGGCATTTTTTACTTCATCGAATTCTATCCTCAAATATCATTCATTATATTAACATCAATAACCACTTGTTTTATTTTACTTTTATTAAGATATGCAGTGTTTTTATATCGATTCAGAGCAGGGACTGAAAATACCTATCTCACCGCTTTTTATAATCAATATTTACAAGAAAAAGCACGTCAAAAAATGTTGGATGAACAATATGAGCGTTTAAATCCTTTCAATAAAACGAGCGAATCAAGTCAGTCTTCTTCCTCTAGTTACAGCTCTTCATCGTCAAGCAGCAGTTCTTCATCAGGAAGCAGCTCAAGTAGTTCTTCCTCATCTTCCTCACGAGATTCAGGAGGAAGCTCAGGCGGCGGCGGCGCATCGGGTTCATGGTAATACCTAAAACGAAGTTGCGATTAAAGATTAATTTTTTAAAATCCAATCACTCAAAGCCAAAGCCTAAAACTTTGGCTTTTTATCACTCATTTTTCTCTCACATAGTAAATCACCCCTGCCCGATCATCCGAAAAATAAAAAGATTTTTCATCGATTTTATAAATATCTGCTGGTCGCCCATGCACCGTTTTCCCGACTAAAAAGCCATCCATAAAGGTTTCAAGTTTTTGTCCTTTACGCATAATTGCAATTTGATAGCCATGACCAATCGCCTCGTCGGTAGAGCCATGCAAGGCCACTAAAAATGTATTTTTAATGGTGGCATCGGTATGAGGGTCATCAAAATAATCAAAACCCAATGCAGAGGAGTGCGAAGGAAAATAAGCATAGGGCGATGGAACATTTTTACAGCCTGATGCACGTTTAAATTTAGCATCCGCCAAGACTTTGCCCTGCCATGAATAACATGCGGGCCAGCCATAATCGGCATCCCGCTTTAACGCATAAAAAGTTTCATCTGGCTTTTTACTTCCCAAATGATCAGAACCTTGATTGGTCGCAAATAGAAATCTACCGATCCATTTTAATCCAACTGCATTACGCAAACCTGTCGCATAAATCCGTTGCTCTGAACCATCAGGATTCATCTCGATGACGGATGCTCGCACTTTTTCTTTTTCTACACAGGCGTTACAACTCGAGCCAACCGACACATAAATCTTTCCATTTCCACCGACTGCAATCGTCCGTGTCAGGTGCCAACCGCCATATTTATAACTCAAACCATAATCGGGAAATGTCGCTAAAACTTCTGCCTTACTCGAAGGCTGAGTTTCTCCTTTGTTGAATTTTTGTCGTGTCAGTTGGTGCGTTTCCGCCAAATAAAGCCAATCCTGTCCTTGAGCATCGGTATAAAACTGAACTGAATTTGGATTTCTCAAACCAGTCAAATAAGGAATGATTTTGCCAAATTTACCTGTGTCAGCATTCCAATCATCCAATATATACACAGTACCTTTTTTATTATCTGTTAGATCATACATATCCGTGACAAACATTCTGCGATCAGGCGCTTGCGCAAAAAAGCGTACCCGTTTGAGACCTTCAGCAGCAGGAATGATCTCGAAATTTGCAGGCAAATTTAAAGAAAACTGCTTGCCATTTTTTAAATGGATTGGATGCGGAACAAGCTTGGGTTGTTGAGCCCAACTGGTTATTGAGCAGACGAAACCAAGGATCAAGATGGCGCTTATTTTTATCATATTTAAATACATCTCAATGAATCATGTATATCTGTATTCATCATAGATGCCTTGTATCTATTTTATTCAATTTATATTTTTAGAAAATATTATACTTTTGAAAATTAAGGTTTTTTAAATCACATACGCTGGTGCAGTACACAACAAACAAAAATAAGGAGGAACTTTATTCCCCCTCACGTTTTCGTTTTTAAATCATGATTTTAATCAAAATCCATGAAATAACTTATTCATATCTTTGCATACATATTCTTTAAAATGATAGGCGCGCGCATGTTTAGCATCAAATTTAGCTTCCAAATCGCCTTTTTTGAAAATATAAACACGATCCTCTTTACTGACTAAAAACTCTGCACCCAGTTTCATCAAAAGCGCATCAATTTTATCTTCATCTGCAATCGATTCATCTGCATTAATTTTATCGTAATTGCGTTTAATGCCTTTAATAAACATCGCGCTGCCTCTGAGAAAATAACAATGCGCGATTAAATCAGAGTCCTGCTTTTTTGCAAAGGCTTTTGATGCAATAAAGTCGTAGCATTTAAAGTGCTAACGGCAATCAACATTATTTTATAAAAACGCTTTAAATCACAATTCCTCACTTTACATTTACGTAAATCTACCTATGATGTAAAAACCGACAAAAATAACCACCAAAACACATAAACGGAATTATGTGCATGATTTACAAAAGGTTTTAAGATGAAAAAAATCCTACTTGCAAGCATTTTGGCAATGAGCACTCAATTGGCTTTTGCTGAAACTAAAACAGATGCCGTCGATCCTGAATTTGCTAAAGTGGAAGCCATGGTCAAGGCCAAAGATATGAATGGCGCCTACCAAACACTGAGCAAGCTTGCAGCAAAAGGTAATGCTCAGGCCATTTATAATTTGGGCTATCTTACTCAAACAGGTCAAGGCGTAGCGAAGGATGAGAAAAAAGCCATCCAACTCTATGAACAGGCTGCAGCCAAAGGCTACCCTGTTGCTAACTATGTTTTAGGTAAAAATTATGCAACGGGCACACTGGGCTTAAAACAAGACACCAATAAGGCCAAACAATATTTAGAACGCGCATCTTCGGCAGGTTTTGACGATGCCTCCATCGACTATGCCATTTTACTTTTTGCAGAAAATAAACCTGAGTCAGATAAATTGGCACTCAGCAAACTTGATCCGCTGATTAAAAAAGGCAACTACCCTGCGATTCATGCCAAAGCACTTTATGACATCAGTGCGGGCTTTAAAGCTAAAAATGAAAAGCCTATTCAGCAAGGTCTAAATAGCATTCAAGAGTTAGCAAAAAAAGGCTATGTCCCTGCATTGATGGCGGTAGGCAATATGTTTGTAAATGGCAATATCATCCCGCAAAATTTGCCTGAAGCTAAAAAAATATTTAGCGCATTAGCCAAAGAAAATATTCCGCAAGCGAAAGAATCTTTGGCAACCGTGGATAAAATGATTGCTGAACAAGCTAAAGCACCTAAAGCCAATGCGAAAAAGAGTTAATTAAGCATTAAAAAAAGCCCTGCATATGCAGGGCTTTTTTCATAGGTTAATGCAAATCTTGATCTGATCAAAATCACGCCCACCACAAACTGATTAATACGCCCGTTACGACAAAACCCAAAATTGTACTCATCAATAAAGGCGTTAAGGTCTTTTCATTTAAGCCATACACTTGTCCTAGCATGGCAAAAATCGTCGGCATCGGCAATGCGGCAATAATCGTCCCTGCATATAACATCTCTTGGCTGACATCGGTCAAATAGCGTAAGCCTAAATAAGTCAGTAAAGGCATCACCAAGTTGCTTGAAATCACCAAATAGAAGCTCTGAGCATTCACATACTTTAAGCTCATACCGACAATTCCCCCACCAATAGCAAACAGCGCCAGTGGTGAAGCCGTTTGACCTAACATCGCCAGTACATCATTGATTTGATGAGGTAAACGAATTTGGAAAACTGCAAAACCAATCCCCAGCATTACCCCTGCAAAGAGTGGATTTTTTAACAGGGTCAATAAGGTATTTTTGATGATGTCGCCAATATTGGCTTTTTGCTGTGAACTTCCTAATTGCGCAAGGACCAGCACCGTTGGAATCAGCAGCACACTTTCAATGATGACGATTAGTGAGGTATAGGTCATCGCATTTTGACCGACCAACAAGCTTAGCACTGCAGTGCCAATTAAGCCTGTATTTGACATGCCAGCGCCTAATGACAGTACCGCTGTTTGCGACATATTATTTTTAAAATGTGTCGACAATAGCCAATAGGCCATACCATACAGTAAAAACGTGACTCCGGTATAAACAAAGAAATAGCCGGGATACCAAATTTGATGCAAATCTTTAGAAGCTAATGACTGAAAAAACAAAGCCGGCAGTGCAATCTTAATCACAAATGCACCAATGGTTCCGACCTGTTCTTTACTCAATAAACTGCATTTTACAGACAGATATCCCAAGGCCAAAAGAAAAAAGATTGGACCAATCACCTCAAAGACCATACGAAATATCCTGTGTAATAGACTCTTCCATCCACACCCTCAACCTGAGAGTGTGGATCGGACCTCTATTTTGAAAATTAGAAAGCCGTAAATTGACTTCTTTGTGCATGCGGCTGACAGCGTAAGTACTGCGGAGAAATTTTTAAATTTTCACCGAGTTCTGCAGCAGCATGCCATGGCCAACGCGGGTCATATTGAATTGCACGAGCAAGACCAATCGCATCTGCCATGCCATATTGTAAGATGCCTTCGGCTTGCATTGCTTCGGTAATTAAACCCACAGCAATTACGGGAACCTGAACGGCTTGCTTAATAGCTTCTGCAAAGGGCACTTGATAACTGGCTTGTAATTGAATTTTTTGCGCAACATCTAAGCCGCCACTAGAAACATGAATATAGGCTGTGCCTAGTTGTGCAAGCGCTTTTGACAAACCAACAGCCGAGTCTAGATCCCAACTCGGTGCTTCAGTATATTCCATCCAATCAGTTGCGGAAATACGTACCCCTATTGGATAATCTTCAGGAACGGTATTTTTCATGGCTTGGAACACTTCAAGCGTCAGCCGAATGCGATTTTCCAGACTGCCACCATATTCATCGCTACGTTGATTCGACAATGGTGACATAAATTGATGCAGCAAATAACCATGTGCAGCATGTAGCTCAATTAAGTCAAAGCCCGCATCTACTGCACGTTTTGCTGAATCGGCAAAGTCTTGAATGATCTGCTGGATTTCATCTCGGCTTAAAGCATGGGGGGCATGATCTGTGGCATTAAAGGGCAAATCACTTGCTGAAACAGTTTGCCATCCTTGAGGGTGATCTGGGGGTAATTGTCCACGTCCTGCCCAAGGTTTATCTGTCGATGCCTTACGACCCGCATGTGCCAGTTGGATAGCAAATGGCATAGGTGAAAGTGATTTCACCTTGGCCAATAGTGCCTTCATCTGTGCGCGTTGCATATCATTCCAAAGGCCGAGGTCTGCATAGCTAATGCGCCCCTCTGCCTGTACAGCCGTTGCCTCGACGATACAAAGTCCGGCACCTGACAAGGCATAATTCGCCCATTGTTGCTCATGCCAATAGCTTAACTCCCCTTGCTCATTGGCTGAATACTGACACATGGGTGCAATCACGATTCGATTACTCAGCCCCAATGTTCCAAACTGAATTGGTTGAAATAACAACGCCACATCACTCTCCTTTTAGAAGGCTTTGGTCACACTTAATCCTGCACTCCAATTCAAACCATCAGCGGGTTCAAAG
The DNA here is from genome assembly GCF_013419215.1 of Acinetobacter sp. YH12096. Lineage (NCBI taxonomy): Bacteria > Pseudomonadati > Pseudomonadota > Gammaproteobacteria > Moraxellales > Moraxellaceae > Acinetobacter > Acinetobacter sp. YH12096. The sequence continues at coordinate 77,773 of NZ_VPAM01000009.1, forward strand.
AAGCGTCCGTTTCCATCATTGACGATCACTGAGCCGACATAGTTCTCATCAAACAAATTATCTGCACGTACATAGGTTTTAACTTTCCAATCAGCTTGTTTCCACACAAAACCTGCGTTGGCAGAAACCACGGTATAGCTCGACGCGGCATCACTGTTGGCATCATCGACATAGACTTTATCCATATAGCGAATATCTAGGCCGGCATTAAAGCCAATATCTGGCTGCCAATTCAGTGCGGCAAACGCTTGGTTTTTGGCAATACCCGGTATATAGGTGCCTCTGACGACATCACTGTCAGGTATTGCGGCATCAAATGTAGCATCGATATAACTGTAGCTTGCTTGCGCACTTAAATCTCGCCATAGCTGTTTATTCCATGAAAGCTCAACACCTTCACGTAAGGTTTTATCGGCATTTTTATAGATTGCACGACCATTGATACTTCCTGCAGAGACGATGTCATCTTGAGTTTTGCTTTGGAATACCGCTGCAGTGAAATTCCCCCATGCATTTTGTGATTTAAGCCCAAGCTCGTAGTTATCGCTACTGGCTGGTTTTAAATCAAAATTCATGCCGTCATCTTTAGAATAGGCCATTTCTGTAAAGGTGGGTGTTTCAAAACCCTTGGCATAACTGACATAGGCATTCAGTTGAGGCGCAATATTCCAACTTAATGCTGCTGAAGGTAAAACTTTGTCATAGTCAGTTTTACCGCTGTCATCCTTATTTAAACCCACGACATATTTATCATCAGATTCATAATGAACATTGCTATATCGTAGCCCTGTATCTAAAGTCCAATTGGGTAAAAAATTCCACGAAGCTTGTACATAGGGGTCTAAATTCCACAAGGTGTTATTTTCATTTCGACGAATATTGCCTTTCTTGCCAAAATTTCCATTGGCATCAAAATTTTCATAGCCCTTACGGTCTTCATCCATATAATCAAAGGCAAGGCCTGCAGTAAAACGCGTATTCGGCAAGAGGTCTTTGCCTGTCCAGCGAATATCTGTTCCATAATAATCACGGCTAAAATCAATCACACCACCTGCATGGCGCGCATTATTTTGTGGATTTTTGGGGATGGACTGATACTGCACCACATCACGTTGCCCCATATATACCATTGCATTAAGTTCATGCTGATCATTCAATGGTTTTTTCCACGTCAACCCAGTTTGAGTTTGGCTAATTTCCTTACGTACATCATAAGTATTATTGGCATCATTAACTTGTTTCGGATTTTGACGCAATTGCTCCCGATTCAGACCTTGTGGGTCATCGGCATTGATATCCACATGATTCACAATCCAATTGACCTTGGAACCATCATCCAGATCCCAAGTCAGTTTTGCATTGCTGAGTACCTTATTTGCAGCACTATGATCACGGTAACCATCAGTTTCAAAATAAGAAGAACTGACAACATAGCTAGGCTCATTGGCCCGTTCTGAGCCACCTTGCAGCACAATATCAGCACGACTTTTATGATGACTGCCGCCCGAATAGCCGAGTTCGATAGAGTCTTTTCCAGTACCTTGCTTGGTTGTTGTTAAGATTGCCCCACCCGAAGAATTACCGTATAAAGAGGAAAATGGCCCACCCAATACCTCGATATGATTTAAGCTACTCATATCGATATTTGATGTCTGTCCCTGACCATCCGGCATGGTCGCAGGGATTCCATCAACATATAAACGGATACCACGCACACCAAATGTTGAACGTGCGCCAAAGCCTCGCATAGACAGTTGCAAGTCTTGTGCATAGTTTTCACGGTTATTCAGTTGTAGTCCGGGCACACCTTTTAAGGTTTCAGACAGATTCACACCCGTATTGTTATTATTTTCAGCCTGCTGTACCCGGTAGACCGATGCCGGTGTTTTTAACCATGTGGTATTGGTTCGTGGTGCTTCAATGGTAATCTCAGGAAGTAAAACAGGTTCCGTAGAACCTGTTTCTGCATACAGCTGCTGGCTAATACATGCCGTTAGGCAAAGTAAATGTGTCTTAAATGATGTGACGTTAAATTTACTTTGCATAGAGCACCTATTTTGACATTAGAATATTACCTTAGAGCTTAAACCAATTAGGAAAGCATCATCAACCCGATTTGTTGAGCCTGGGTTAATCACATATTGTAAACTTGGGCGAATCATCAACCATTTCGTCGGGTTATGGCTATAGTTCAACTCGACATTATATTCTGCGCTTGCATCAAATTTCTCAGCAGAAAGTCGATCATTGACATGCACACGGTTCACGCCCAAGCCAACCATATCGTTTGGTAAACGATCGGCCAATCCAATGTATTTCAAACCCAACTGCTGTGAGTTATCAACTTTTGTGGTGACACGATCATGCCAAGTAAAATTAGCAAAGCTATGCAAGCCACGTTTGCCTTCACCAGTAGACGTTAACTGTTGCTCAATCGCGACCCAACCACCAAAGGTACGATCTTCAGCTTCACCCGAAATAATGTCTTTTTGATTTTTTACATTATCTGCAGTGTTGTACATCGCACCAAAGCGGTAGCTCCCCGGTAAGCCATTTACAAATGATTTTGGTGTCCAAACCAATTCTACGGGAATAGTTACGCCATCAGCATGATCTGTATCTAGACTCCAACCTTGACCTTCTGCTTTGGCATTACCATTGTCAGGGTTAAATTCATAAACACCGACTTGTGCCGCAAGTTCTGGCGTTGCTTGGTATTTCACACGTCCACCCCATTGTGAAACTGGAGTATTCATCCACATAGAACCTTGCCATTTACCCATTTGTGCAGCACAAAAGGCATTGCTGGCAAAATCACACGCCATCACGTTAAAGTCCATACCGACACCAAGACGACCGGCTTTAACACTAATACCTTGTTCTTTAAAATTCTTTTCAATCGATAATTCAGTTAAGCGACTGTCCTGATTACCACGACCAAAATTGGCTTGTGCATTTGCCAATTGAGGAACATCCCCTTGCAAATCACGAACTGAGGTACTTTGACCTTGACGAGCAGTCATTACAGCACGCACAGTCACGCCATCCCAACCTGCGAGTTTTTCCATATCAAGCTGTGTACCTAACCACAATTGGCTGGCTACCGTTGCTGAATGTCCCGGATTACGACCGCCATCGGCAAGATAGGCAGCATCAGCAGCAATATTGGCCTCAAACTTCACACCTTGTTGTGCAAGTTCGGTACGTTTACCATCCCAATCCCCGAGCATGTACTGACCTTTAGTGTCGAATGCTTCTGCGGCGTGAACATGTGTCATGGCTGCTGCAACAAATGCAGGTAGAAGAGCTAGACTGTATTTTTTCATGGTAAAACCTAAATCTGGAGAGAGTCTCTAGACAAGCCACAAGGCTTGAAATCTAATGTTGCAAAAATTACATAATTTTTCACGTTCTATCTCAGCATTATTTTTATCATTAACAAAACTTTAATTTATCAATAAATGATTTTAAATAAATCTATTGTTATGCAATATTTTTAGTGATTATTTTTCAATATCTTATATTTTTGAAAATTAAATTTTAAAATTCTGATCGCTTATTCGAACTCATCATCGTGACTTATTGGTTTACTATTCTCACAATTAATAATCAATAACCTATTCATACACTCCCTTAGGCCGCGATGAAACTTGCATTATGTAGGGCTAGACCCAATAGTATGCATAACTTGAATGATCCATTGCTTCGACCTTTATGCCTGAATTACCAGAAGTAGAAACCACTAAAACCAGTTTATTGCCATTATTGAACGAAAAGGTTCTCAAAGTTGAGGTTTTTCAGTCGAGCCTGCGTTGGCCTATTCCTGACGACATTCAAAAACTCGTCGGACAAAAGCTGCTTCAGCTCAGCCGTCGATCAAAATATATTTTGGCTGAATTTGAACATGACTGCATGCTGTGGCATTTGGGCATGTCTGGCAGTTTTCGGATTTGTGAAGGTCATGAAGCATTACGAAAGCATGATCATCTGGTGATTCATTTTGAAGATATGCAATTGCGCTATCACGATCCACGCCGTTTTGGCTGTATTTTATGGTTAGATGCATCGTCTCAAAGCAAACTGATTGACACGCTTGGCCCTGAACCGCTGAGTGATGACTTTAATGCTGAATACTTATTCCAAAAATTTAAAAATAAGCAGACCAGTATCAAAGTATCGATCATGGACAATCATATTGTGGTTGGTGTCGGCAATATCTATGCAACGGAAAGCTTATTTAACTTAGGCATACACCCTGCGCAGCCTGCATCAAGTTTGAGTTTTGAACAAGTTGAAAAAATGGTCATCGAAATCAAACGTATTTTAAAACAGGCAATTGATTTAGGCGGTTCGACGTTACGTGATTACACCAATGCGATGGGCGAAAATGGTTATTTCCAACAAACTCTGCTCGCCTACGGACGTGCCGGTGAAATGTGCATCAACTGTGAAACCATCTTGCAAAATATCAAACTAGGGCAACGTGCATCGGTGTTTTGCCCAGAGTGTCAGCCTTTAAAAAAGGTTAAAATGCTGACTAAGAAAACCGTGAAAGGAAATAACGCATGAAGTCTGCGATTGTTCGCCACATATTAATCAAAGATAAAGAACTATGTGAGCAACTGAAAAAGAAAATCAAAGGCGGTGCGGACTTTGCCAAAATTGCAAAGCAGCATTCGACATGCCCTTCGGGTAAAAAAGGCGGTGAGCTTGGCGACATTAAAAAAGGCCAACTGGTTGGTCCAATTGATAAGGCGGTTTTTACTTTGCCCGAACGTGAACTACATGGCCCAATCAAAAGCCAGTTTGGCTGGCATTTACTGGAAATTAAATTCCGGATGGATTTTTAATCTCCTAAATCCCCCCTTTGAAAAGAAGGAATTCTCCTCCCTTTTTAAAATGGAGGTCGGAAGGGATTCAATAAAAAACGGCACTTCAAAGTGCCGTTTTAAATGCTAAAGGATTAACCTTTACGTTTTAATTCATCACGAATTTCACGAAGTAATTCGATATCTTCTGGAGTCGCCTCTGGAGCTGGCTCTTCAACTTTTTGACGGCGCAATTTGTTCATCAATTTCACTAACCAGAATACGACCCATGCCAAAAGCAAGAAGTTGATTAAGATAGTTAAGAAGTTACCGTAAGCCAAAACATTAAGGCCTGCATCCTGTGCTGCTTTTAGCGTGGTTAAATTGTTTGGGTTATCGCCCAATACTAAGAACCAATTTGAATAATCAACGTCACCACCAAGGATCCAAGAAATAAAAGGCATGATAATGTCTTTTACCATGGAATCGATGATTTTACCGAAAGCACCACCAATGATGACACCTACAGCCAAGTCCATCACGTTGCCTTTTACGGCAAATTCTCTAAATTCTTGAATAATACTCATGTGATCTCCAGAAATTTTTTCAGCTTTAATTTTGTGACGAAGTATACATTATATCTGTATAACTATTTCCACCTAATTTACTTGGTTTATATTAGATTCTAAATACCATGTATAAAAATTCACACAAAACATTTTTGATTTTGGTAATACATTCTATTAAAAAGGATTTATCAAAATTATGCATGTCGAATTAAATGAATAAAGTCATTCAATTTTTGCATTTTTATTCAAAACGCCCATGCATAAAAAAACCGCTAACCTAAGTCAGCGGTTTTTTTGAAACTGTAAAATTAAACGTTACGGTTACGTTTACGTTCGTTTTCAGTCAACCAGCGTTTACGGATACGGATTGACTTAGGCGTTACTTCAACTAATTCGTCGTCTTCAATAAATTCAAGCGCTTGTTCAAGCGTAAATTCAATGTGCGGAACAAGAGTCAACGCATCATCAGTACCAGAAGCACGTACGTTAGTTAGCTGTTTCGCTTTAGTTGGGTTAACAGTCATGTCGTCTGAACGTGAGTTAATACCAACGATCATACCTTCATAAACTTCTAACTGAGGTTTAGCGAATAGACGGCCACGGTCTTGTAAGCTGAATAGTGCATAGCCCAAGCAAGTACCTTGAACCATAGAAATCAACACACCATTTTGACGTTTCGCAACAGTACCTTGTTTCATAGGACCGTAGTGCGAGAAGCTAGAAGTCATGATACCTGTACCTGAAGTCATAGTTAAGAATTCAGAACGGAAACCAATCAAACCACGTGAAGGAACTGTTGCTTCAATACGGATACGGCCTTTACCGTCAACTTCCATATTGGTCATTTCACCTTTACGGTGACCCATTTGTTCCATTACAGCGCCTTGGTGCTGCTCTTCAACGTCAAACGTTACGTTTTCGTATGGCTCTTGTTTTTCACCATCAATTTCTTTAATGATTACTTGTGGACGTGATACGCCCATTTCAAAGCCTTCACGACGCATGTTTTCAATAAGAACTGAAAGGTGAAGCTCACCACGACCAGATACTTTGAAACGGTCAGGACTGTCAGTATCTTCAACACGTAATGCTACGTTGTGAATCAATTCGCGATCTAGACGTTCACGGATATTACGTGAAGTTACGAATTTACCTTCTTTACCAGCAAACGGTGAGTTGTTTACTTGGAAAGTCATCGATACTGTAGGTTCGTCTACAGAAAGTGCAGGTAAAGCTTCAACTGCTTTTGGATCACAGATTGTGTCAGAGATATGAAGTTCATCAATACCCGTTACACAAACGATGTCACCAGCAGAAGCTGATTCAACATCGATACGCTCTAATCCATGGTAACCCATGATTTTTAAGATACGACCGTTACGTGTTTTACCGTCTTTGTCGATTACAGTTACAGGAGTGTTTAATTTCACTGAACCACGTTGAATACGACCAACACCGATAACACCTACGAAGCTGTTATAGTCAAGTGAAGACACTTGCATTTGGAATGGACCGTCAACGTCAACCGCTGGTGGTTCAACGATGTCTACAATTGTTTCGAACAATGGAGTCATGTCTTCAGCAAGTTCTTCTGGAGATGGACCAGCCACACCACGAAGACCTGAAGCATATACAACTGGGAAGTCTAACTGTTCGTCAGAACCACCAAGGTTGTCGAACAAATCGAATACTTGGTCAATTACCCAGTCTGGACGAGCGTTTGGCTTGTCGACTTTGTTAATAATTACGATTGGTTTCAAACCACGTGCGAACGCTTTTTGCGTTACAAAACGAGTTTGTGGCATTGGGCCTTCTTGAGAGTCAACAAGAAGAAGTACGCAGTCAACCATTGACATTACACGTTCTACTTCACCACCGAAGTCGGCGTGTCCCGGGGTATCCACGATATTGATACGGTATTCAGTGTTAGTACGCTTGTCTAACCATTTGATTGCAGTGTTTTTTGCAAGAATGGTAATACCACGTTCACTTTCAATAGCGCCAGAATCCATTACACGTTCGATCTCGCCTGCGCGATCGCCAAGAGCACCTGATTGCTGTAAAAGTTTGTCTACAAGAGTAGTTTTACCATGGTCGACGTGCGCGATGATGGCAATGTTACGGAGAGTTTTAATATCTGACATGTGAATTCGATACGCCTAAAGTTTGAGGGCAAATTATACAGAAAAAATATAGATTTTAGTAGTGACAGTTTATTGACAATCGCATTTTTTTTGACGACTGGCACGCTTTTGGTTTTGTAAAGCTGTGTAAACAGATTAGAATAGCGCCACCTAGCCTTAATTTTCAGTGCCGCATGTCTGATTTAAACCAATCTCCCGAAGCAAAAGATCAACTCGATTTAGTCTATGGATTGAATGATCGACCAAAACCTTTTATTGCTTTCCTCGCTGCGTTTCAACATTTATTGGCCATTATTGTCCCAATTGTGACGCCGGGTCTGCTGATCTGTTTGGCACTTGGTGTGTCAAAAGAAGACACCAATATGATTCTTTCGATGTCATTGGTGATCTCTGGTATCGCAACCTTTTTACAATGTAAAAAAGTCGGTCCATTTGGTGCAGGTCTACTGATTGTACAAGGAACCAGCTTTAACTTTATTGGTCCTATTATCGGTATTGGTTCTGCAATGGTTGCGGCAGGTACACCTGTAGAAGCAGTGATGGCATCTATCTTTGGTGTGGTGATCGCGGGTTCATTCATTGAAATGGGCGTATCACGGATCTTACCGTGGGTGAAAAAACTGATCACTCCATTGGTAACAGGTATCGTGGTGTTATTGATTGGTCTGACTTTAATTAAAGAAGGCCTGATCAGCATGGGTGGTGGTTATCAAGCCATGGGCGATAAAACATTTGCCAATGCAGACAACCTCATCATGTCTTGTACCGTTTTGGCACTTATCATTTTACTGAACCGTGTACGTATTACATGGGTAAAGAGTTCTGCCATCCTGATTGCCTTAGTCGTGGGTTACATCCTTGCAGGCTTTATGGGTCATTTAAACTTTGATGGTTTAAAAGATGCGCCACTGGTTCAAATTCCAACACCGATGCACTTTGGCTTAAGCTTCTCTTGGAGCTTGTTCATTCCAATGGCATTTATCTACCTTGTGACATCCTTGGAAGCGATTGGTGATATTACCGCAACGTCTAAGCTTTCAAATCAAGCTGTAGATGGTCCTGAATGGATGAAGCGTATTAAAGGTGGTGTATTGGTGAATGGTGCAAACTCATTCCTTGCCGGTATCTTTAACACGTTCCCAAGTTCTGTATTTGCGCAAAACAACGGTGTCATTCAGTTAACAGGTGTTGCAAGCCGCTATGTGGGCATTTGGATTGCTGCCCTTTTGGTTATTTTAGGCTTACTTCCTGCTGTAGCAGGTGTCATTCAAGCGGTTCCACAAGCCGTGCTTGGTGGTGCTGTGATGGTAATGTTTGGTGCTGTAGCAGCCTCGGGTATCAATATCTTGTCAGGCATTCATTTAGACCGCCGCGCACTATTAATCATTGCGATTTCATTGGCATTGGGTCTAGGTGTTGCACAAGTACCACAAATCCTTGAACATCTTCCTGAATTGTTCCGTAATATCTTCAGTTCAGGCGTTGCCACTGGTGGTATCGCTGCCCTTATTTTGAATATTGTTCTTCCTGAAGTGAAGAAGTAAGTTCATTTGTCAAAGAACACTGCCTAGGTTCCGCCCTAGGCAGTGTTTTTTATGATGGAGAAATCTATGGATCTCACAAGTGAAGTCGTTATACGACAGATCGATTTATTACAAGATCGCGTGCTTTTCGTAAATGCACCGACAGATGACTTACTCAGTCAATTGAATGACAATATTAAGCCATCGATTTGGTGCTGGAATTTTAATGATTTTCAGTACTTTCAAAATCAACAGTCAAACGTCCATTTTGGTGTCGATTTTCCTGAAGGTCAGTTTGATCAAGCGGTTATTTTTGTTCCGAAATCAAAAGAACTGCTAAATTATTTATTACACAATGTCGCAAGTCATCTTGCTCAAGGTGCGTCTATTTTCCTCGTGGGTGAGAAAAAAGGCGGTGTTGAACGCGCTGCAAAACAATTACAGCCCTTTGGTAAAACCCTAAAAATTGATAGCGCGCGTCACTGCCAAATGTGGCAAACCCTATTGGAAAAAACTGTCACACTGAAGCCACTGCAAGATTGGGTGCAAAAATATCCAGTTGAAACCCCGAATGGTGAACTCACGATTTGCGCACTGCCGGGTGTCTTTAGCCAGAACCGTTTAGATGTGGGTACGGCTACCTTATTGCCTTATTTATCACAAATCACTTCGGGCAAAATTGCAGATTTTGGCTGTGGTGCGGGTGTTATCAGTGCTTATTTAGCCAAACTGAATCCTAAAAATCGTATCTTTGCCATGGATGTAGATGCCTTTGCACTAGCGTCTACACAAATGACATTTGAACAAAATTTGCTTGAACCTGAACAACTTGAGATTAAAGCGGTCACAGGAATCGAGGATGCTCCATTATTTTTACATGCCATAGTCAGCAATCCACCCTTCCATCAAGGGATTCAAACCGACTACAATGCCAGTGAAAATCTATGCAAAACTTCGCGCAGACATTTGAAGTCTGGGGGTGAGCTTTGGATTGTTGCCAACCGATTCCTCAATTATCCGACTTTAATTGAGCAGCATTATGGTCAATGTACAATCAAAGCCGACCAACAAGGATTTAAAGTCTTGTTTGCGAGCACGCAAAAAAATCTTAAGGAACAATGATGAGCGAAACTCAAAAACCAGCTCAGCTTCAGCGTAAGTTGGGTGCTCGCCATCTCAACATGATTGCAATTGGTGGATCAATTGGTACAGGTTTATTCCTTGCCTCAGGTGCAACCATTGCCAATGCAGGCCCGGGTGGCGCCCTGCTCGCATACTGCTTAATTGGTATCATGATTTACTTCTTGATGACCAGCTTAGGTGAGCTTGCAACACATAACCCAACTTCGGGTGCATTCTTTACCTACGGCACAAAGTATGTCGAGGGTGGTTTCGGCTTCGCTTTGGGTTGGAACTATTGGTATAACTGGGCAATTACCGTGGCATTTGAATTGGTTGCTGTCCAATTCATTATGAAATTCTGGTTTCCAGATATTCCGGGCTTTTACTGGAGTGCGATTTTCCTCGCAATCGTCTTTGCCATTAATGCACTGACCGTAAAAGGCTTTGGTGAATCAGAATTCTTCTTCTCGCTTGTTAAAGTGCTCGCAATTGTTGCCTTTATCATTATCGGTCTGTTTATGATTGGCAAAATCATGCTGACACCGGGCGTAGAAACATTTGCCAACTGGACCAAGGGTGAAGCCCCATTTGTCGGCGGTTTATCTGCCTTGATTGGTGTGGCCATGATTGCCGGTTTCTCTTTCCAAGGGACTGAAATGGTTGGTGTGGCTGCAGGTGAATCGAAAGATCCTGAAAAGACCATTCCTATTGCCATCAAGCAAATTTTCTGGCGGATCTTGTTGTTTTATATCGTGTGTATCTTCATTATCGGCACTCTCATTGCCTATGATGACCCACGTTTATTACAAGCAGCATCTACTGAAAATATTGCACTTTCACCATTTACCTTACTGTATGAAAAAGCAGGTTTTGCATTTGCTGCATCGGTGATGAATGCGGTGATCTTGACTGCGATTTTATCAGCGGGTAACTCTGGTATGTACTCCTCTACTCGTATGCTGTTTGATATGGCACGTAAAGGCAGTGCGCCGAAAGTCTTTGGTCGCTTAGATGCACGTGGCGTACCAATGAATGCACTTTATGCAACGACGGCGATTGCGGCACTGTGCTTCTTAACCACTTTTATCGGTGAACAAGCGGTCTTTAACTGGTTACTGAACATGTCAGGTATGTGTGGCTTTATTGTGTGGCTCGGTATTGCAGTTTCACATTATCGCTTCCGTAAAGGCTACTTGGCTCAAGGCAATAAATTAGAAGATCTTGCTTACCGTGCAAAATTCTTCCCATTTGCACCGTGGTTTGCCTTTGTTTTGTGTGCCATCGTAGTCCTTGGTCAGAACTATCAAGCCGTTTTAGATGGTGAATGGTTGGCCGTTGTTTCTACCTATATTGGTATTTTCTTATTCCTTGCCATTTGGTTCGGTTATAAGTGGAAACACAAAACTAAGTTGGTTTCATATCAAGAAATGGATGTAAAACCAATGAAAGTTGATCAAGAATAATGTGATCACTGAATAAAAATAAGCAGCTTCAGGGCTGCTTTTTTATGGCTAAAATTGTATCTCAATACATTCACGCTTTAACAAAATGCTTAGTGTCTATTTAAAGTACGCTGTCTCACCTATAACCGCCAATTTATCTACTCATTCGATCATTTTTAAGCGCTCAAATAAAAACGCCCAATGCAATGCATCAGGCGTTTGTTCAAAAGTAACTACGTTTTCAGGTTTGATTTTCAATACTTAAGAAGCATTATGCTGTTGTACAAAGGCAATAAACTCGTCTTCGCTCATCACAGGTACACCCAGCTTTTCAGCCTTTTCTAATTTAGAACCTGCCTTTTCACCTGCAACTACACATTTGGTTTTACCCGAAACACTACCACTGACACGTGCGCCTAAGGCTTGAAGCATTTGCGTCGCTTCATCACGACCCATGGTACTCAATGTCCCTGTAATCACCCAACTCTCGCCATTCAGCGGCTGACGACTTGGCGCAACGGGTGCATCCCAATGAATCCCAGCTGCCAACAAACGATCAACCACTTCGAGGTTATGCGGCGCTTGGAAAAAATCGACAATCCATTCAGCGGTAATATCACCAACGTCTGGCGTTTTTTTCAAGGATTCGAGATCTGCATGGCGAATCGCATCAAAGGTTTGGAAGGTATTGGCGAGCATGCGTGCCGTGGTTTCACCCACGCCTCGAATGCCGAGTGCATAAATAAATGCACCTAGTGTCGTTTTCTTACTATTTTCAATGGAATCGATAAGGTTTTGAACCGACTTCTCACCCATTTTTTCAATAGTCAGTAATTTTTCACGATGCTCAGGCAAGCTATAAATATCAGCAACATCTTTAAGCAGATCCAAATGTAAAAGAGATTCCGCCCAACGGTCGCCTAAGCCCTCAATGTCCATAGCTTTACGCGATACAAAGTGACGAATCGCCTCAATACGCTGTGCAGCACAGTACAAACCACCTGAACAACGTGCCAAGGCTTCACCTTCGGGCATCACCACAGGTGAAGAACAGACAGGACAACATTCGGGCAATTGAACTTCAACTGTTTCTACAGGTCGAAATTCAGGCCAAACTTTTTCCACTTTGGGAATCACATCACCACTACGGTAAACACTCACGGTATCGCCTACACGGACATCTAGGCGGTGAATTTCACCAATATTATGAAGAGTGACATTGGAAACCGTTACCCCTCCGACTGCCACAGGGTTTAAACGTGCGACTGGGGTCAAAGTGCCTGTACGCCCCACTTGCCAATCAATATTTTCAACTGTCGTGAGCGCTGCGACTGCAGGGAATTTATATGCCGTTGCCCAGCGTGGCTCACGGCTTAAAAAACCTAAAGTTTGCTGCTGTTTCAAACTATTCACTTTAATCACCATGCCATCAATTTCAACACTCAGGCTTGGTCGATCAATGATCATTTGCTCATACGCAGCTTGTACGTCCTGAATGCTGTCACATATAAAGTGACGTTCACCGACAGCAAAACCAAACTGTGTCAGCCACTCAAGACTTGCAGACATGGTGGTTTGACCATGATGTGGTTCGCACTGTGCAATGCCATAAGCATAAAAAGCCAAGGGACGTGAAGCCGCAATTGCAGGGTCGAGTTGACGTAAGCTTCCTGCTGCTGCATTTCGTGGATTGGCAAAGGTTTTTTCACCTTTGGCTTCGTTTTCAGCATTAAGCTTTTCAAAGCCTGATTTTGGCATCAGAACTTCACCACGGACTTCAAGCAGACTTGGAATTTCAGTCTGTGTAGAGGTCAGTACTTTAGGTAAATTACGAATGGTTTTTACATTTTGGGTAATGTCTTCCCCAGTTTCACCATCACCCCGTGTCACACCACGGACTAAAATGCCATTTTCATACCAGAGAGAAATGGCCAGTCCATCAAATTTTAATTCGACATCATATTCAATTTTTTGATTCGGCAAGCGCTCTTCTACGCGGCGTGCAAAGGCAAATAAATCTTCTGCATTAAACACATTACCCAATGACAACATGGGTACTGCATGGGTTACAGATTCAAACTTAGACAAGGCCTTTCCACCCACTTTTGTAGTTGGTGTATCAGGTTGTACTAAATCAGGGTATTGCTCTTCTAAAGCTTTTAATTGGTGAAAAAGTTGATCATATTCACTGTCCTCAATTTCTGGCGTGTCCATGACATAGTAGGCATGGTTATGCTTCGCCAAGAGTTGAATCAGTTGTCGCATCTGTGCAACGACAGTGGATTGTTGTGTCATACATTCACCATAAAAAAGGGCGGTTCATGCTCCGCCCTCAAATTTCATTATCTGTTGCTATTATAGAAACCCACTCGGTGAGTTTCAATCAAAGACGCTTAGACTTCGATGGCTTGACCTTGACGATAATCAATCGCTTGATGACGCCAATGTTCACGCATCTGCGGTGTGAATTCTTGGTTATTTTGATCATACACAGTACCGTCAATTTCACGGGCAATTAGACGTGAAATGCTATCCATGGTATCAAAGGCATTTTGTACATCGCTGTGTGGCAGCGCTAAGAAGAAAGCCAAACCTTTTACTTCTTCAGTCGATAAAGTTTCAAGATCAAAACCTTGCGCAGCGCCATCATTATTCATTTGCAATACAGAGAATAATAACTTTGTACCTTCTTCATCATAGCGATGGAAACAGGCCATTTCGCCAAAACGCAGGCCGTATTTGAGTAACACTTTTAATGCTTTTTCACCTGACAATGCACGGCTATCCGGGAACACATTTAAGGCGATATAAGTTTCCGCAGTTGCTAAAGCACTTTCTTCATCAACAATTTTTTGTTCATGTAAATGCGCATCCAAAATACTGCTTTCTTCATCAAAATCGCTGATTTCAGCTTTTTCAATTGCGCTATTTACACTAAACTCTGGCGCTTTTTCCGCAGGAACAGCGTCAGCCTGAACGTGTGTCGCAGCAGTCGCTGCGTCATTGGCATCGGCGGCTACAGATGCAACAGTTGTAGATTCAGTTGCTTCTGTAGACAATGTACTGTCTTCTGTTGCAGTTTGAGCGTTTTCAACTGAAACGGGATCCGTCGTTGTCGTCTCAGTCTTTGCCGTAGCCTCAACGCTCTGCTCCGCTTGTTCCGTTGCCGTTGCTTCTGGCGTTACATTTGCTTGAACAGCTTCAGTCGTTTCAACCGCTGTGACTTTTTCCTCAGCCAAAGTCGGCTCTACACGTTGCGTGGTTTCAGGTGTATTTAACTGATTGCGTACATGGCGCGGAATAACAGGTTGCTGACTATCAGGATCAATATGTAATTCGGTGTCAAGTGATGGCGCTGCATCTGCAGGTTTACGAAACATCATTCGAATGCCCACAACCATGATAATTACAGCGATTACAATCCCAGCTATAGTGGTGATTTCCATGTTATGCCTCCGCAGCTAAACCGTATTCTTTGGCTTGCTCTATATTCACAGTCACTAATTTTGAAGTTCCTGGTTCTGGCATGGTCACACCAAGTAAGTCAGTTGCCATTGTCATAGCCAGTTTATTGTGTGTAATGTAGATAAATTGCACTTGTTCTGAAAGCTCTTTTACAAGATTACAAAATCTTCCTACATTTGCATCGTCTAAAGGTGCATCGACTTCGTCTAAAACGCAAAATGGTGCAGGATTTAGGCGGAAAATCGCAAAAACCAAAGCCAATGCGGTCAGTGCCTTTTCACCACCTGACAATAATGCCAAAGAGCTGTTTCGTTTACCCGGTGGTCGTGCCATCAGTTTTACACCCGATTGCCAACCATCTTCAAGGCTTAAACTTGCTTCACCACCATTAAATACTTTCGGAAACAACTCTTGAAGCTCTGCATTGACCTTATCAAAGGTGGTCATAAACAGCTTTCGCGTTTCCTGATCAATGCTTTTCATCGCGGCTTGCAGTTGTTCAACGGTCTTTTGCAAGTCATCAATTTGGTGGCTTAAATCATCAAAGCGTTTAGAAACTTCAATATATTCTTCTGCCGCAGCCAAGTTGACTGCACCCAATTTATCAAACTGCTGCTGTGCTTTTTCTAGTTTTTGCTGATGGGATACCACATCAATGCTTAAACCTGTCAGCATTTCGCTGTTCATTTCTTTCAGCTGTTCAGAATAATGCTGCAAATCAGACTGCGCGGATTGCCAAGCCAAACGCTTTTCTTCCAATTGCGTACGCAATTTTTCATCTTGCTGTTGATGTGAATGGCGTTGTTCCGTCAATGTCTGTTGTTTGCTCTGAACATTATTGAGTTCAAGCTGCCAGTCATTCCAGGTTTTTTGTAAACGTTCAGTGACTTGAGCCTGTTCAGAATACTGTGACTCAAGCGCAGGCAATTCTAACTGTACTGGATCGACAAATTTCTTCGCCTGTTCCATCTGTCCAATAATTTGCTGAGTTTGCGCTTTCAAAAAGACCGTGTCTTTTTCTAATAATTCAATCTGTTGTTTCGTCTGTACAGACTGACGACGCACGATTTCCAATTCTTGCTGACTGTGTAATGCCACTTGCTGAGCACTTTCCAGCGCTAGACTCAATTCTTCAACTTGGAATTGCAAGGTTTTATAATTGGGCAAAGCTTGCTCAAGCTTCATTGTCAGCGCATGCAGATCTATTTCCAAATCGTCTTTTTGCATGGCATCTTCTTCAAGCTGTGCTTCAAGTTGCTGCAATTGATCTTCTAACTGCTGCTTTTGTAATGCAAATGCCTGATTGGAACTTTGTACCTTCGCAATGGCAACATCAGCATTTTGAATGTCTTTTTGCCAAGTTTTTAATTGGCTGTGTTGCTGTTGCAGGTTTTGCTGTAAAGCCTGTATAGCATTTTGCAACTCAGGCAATTGGCCTTCTAGTTGTGTCAGTTTAGACTGCTGCTCTGCAAGTAATTCAGTCAATTCATCTAAGCGAATACGATGGCTCAATGCACCTTGGCCTGCTTGGCTGTCCTCGTCATAGTCCAAACCAATCACCCAATCTGCACCGACATGATAACCATCGAGCGTGAGTATTGACTGACCTGCGGCCAGTTTAGCCTGATGGCTCAATGCCATCGGCAATGTTTCGGCAATTGCGACCTGCTGCCAGATCGAAAGTTGTGGGGCTTCAATCCACCTCGCCAAAGCGTCTAATCCAACGACTTGTACTGCTGTGTGGTGATTGCCTTTGACCTGACGTGCAAGACTGTCTTGAAAATTATCACTGTGTCCTAAGACTTGGGCACTCAGCCATTTAGACAAAAATTTCTCGACCAGTTGTGCATGCTGTTTACCTTGTGTGCTCAACTGCAGCTGCTGCATTAAATGTTGACGCTGACTTTGCTGCTTTGGACTAGCTTTAATCATCAATTGATTTAGGTTTTTCTGCTCTGACAACAGCACCTGTATTTCTGACTTTAGCTGCAACACCGTATTTTTGTGCTGTGCCTGCTGTTCTTGTGCAGCTGCAAGCAGTGTTTGCGTTTCGGCAATCACCAGCTCTTGTTGCATAATTTGTTGTTCGAGCTGTTGCTTATCTTGCTGATACTGCTCCAACTCATCTTGCTGCGCCTGATGCTGAATTTGACCTCGTTGCTGTTGCAAAGTCTCACGTTGTTGCTCAATACGACCAATATTTTTGGTCAATTGTTCACTCTGCGCCAGCATCTGTAGCTTTTGCTGTTGCTGCTTTTCAACTTGCCCACGGCATTGTTCAAATTGTTGAACCGCTTGTTGATGCTGAGCTTTCAAATCGGCTAACTGCTGGGTCTGTTCCTGACTACTGCTTTCTTGACGCTGTAATTGTTCAACAAATCCATCTTGTTGTTCTTGCAGCGTTTCCAGTTGTAACTCTAATAGCTGTAAACGTTCTTTGGTTTGGGCTTTTTGCTTTTCAAGCTCCACCAAACTTGCCGAATTTTGTGCAAATAAACCCTGCTTTTGCTCCAGCGTCATTTTCAACTCAGACAGTTTCTTTTCCGCCTGTTGCCATTCACTTTGTAATGGGGTGGACTGTTGAATAAGCCGTTGAAATAAAGCACTGGTGGAAGATAAGTCATGCTCTAGAGTATTCAGCTCAGAACGCACCAGTTTGAAGGTTTCCCCGAGCTCATTCATCTGAAGCGTGTATTCTTGCTGTAAACGCGTGCTTTGTTCACATTGGAAAGACAGCACTTCGATCTTAATAGTACGAATTTGGGTTTCTAATTCTTTATATTGCACCGCCGTTTCAGACTGACGCTTTAAGGTTTTCAACTGAGACTTCAGTTCTGATGCAATGTCTTCGAGACGTTCTAAATTTTGAGTGGTGTGTTCTAGATGCTGTAAAGTTTCACGACGACGAGCTTGATAGCGAGAAACCCCAGCGGCTTCTTCAATATACACACGCATTTCTTCAGGTTTGGCATCGACCAAACGGTTGATCATGCCCTGTTCAATAATCGCATACGAACGCGGACCTAAACCGGTACCTAAGAAAATATCAGTAATATCACGACGGCGGCATTTGGTGCCGTTGAGGAAATATTCGGATTTACCATCACGATTGACCTGACGGCGAACTGCCAGTTCAGTATAGGCATTATAAGCACCACCTAACTTGCCATAGGTGTTATCAAAACGCAGTTCAACACTCGCCATTCCGACTGGTTTACGCTTTGCCGTTCCGGTAAAAATAACATCTTGCATGGTGCCACCACGCAATTGACGGGCACTGGATTCACCCATAACCCAACGAATGGCATCAATCACATTGGATTTACCACAGCCGTTCGGTCCAACAACCGCACTACGGTTGCCTTCAAATTTTAGAGTTGTGCTATCGGCAAAAGATTTGAAGCCGGAAAGTTTTAAACTGCTTAAACGCATAATGTCCTGATCAGCGGCGTGAACGTCTCGCCCACGCTAATTCGATTTGTTTCATCCGTGTTAGTGATTCCAACACAAGGTTGCGTAAGTGTCGACAAAAATCTTCCATAAATAAAGTGGCTTGATGTGATTTTCTGATTAAAACTGCATCAGTCACTAATTTAAACAAATCAAAAGATTCTTGTATTTCACGTCGTGAAATATTCAGTGTCAGGAAATAACTACGTCTGAGTGATGGCAACAATTCTTGGTAATAACGCATCAGGTAGGTATTTCCCACCATTTCATGCTGACGAGCCATGCCCTGAAAAATCAGATCATAAAACTTTTCGGTATTGCCTTGGCGAGTTTCTACGTCTAATTGTTCAAGTAATAACTGAATACGCTCAGCTTCATGGCTACGCCACGTTTCCGCCATACGATGCACAATTTGACCCAACAATAATGCTGCAATATCAAATAATGAGCGCACTTGTAAAGCCGACATTTCAGAGACTAAGGCGCCACGTCGCGGGTAGATTTCAATGAGTTGGGTCCGTTCTAAAATCAATAAAGCTTCACGAACAGAGCCACGGCTCACATCCAATTCGGCCGCGATTCTGAGTTCCTGAATACGCTCGCCTTCGACCAACTCACCGCGAATGATTTGTTCACCGATGTGTTTGGCAATTTGTTCTGACAAACTGTCCGCTTCTTGTTGTTGCATACTGTTCCTATCTTTTTTTTATAAGATGCAATGTTCAGATTTACACTCAATCTATTTGCATTAGAAACGATAAGCAACCTAATTGAACATGACATTGTCTGACAATCTTGTGTCAACAAAGCCAATTTTGTCAGTCAAAACGGACAATCAAGCGCCAAAGGCTTGCACACCTTGGTAAATAAAATAGCAACCAACTGTTGTTAATAAACATGCAAAACAACGCTTTAGCATAAATGGCGACAACATATGAGCCACTTTCGCACCCAATTTCGCAGTGATGAAGCTCATTACACTAATCCCGATAAATGCATAAATATGGATATAACCAATGGTATTGGGAACCACGATATCGGCTTGATGACCAAACCACATAAAGCCGAGTGCCCCAGCAATCGCAATTGGTAAACCACATGCAGCAGAGGTTGCGACCGCTTTTTGCATAATGACGCCATTTTTATTCAAATACGGGACGGTTAAGCTGCCACCACCAATACCGAAGATCGCAGAGGCAATCCCAATGCCACCGCCTGCTGCCATTTGCATGGCTTGTGAGGGTAAATGTTTATTCGGATCGACAGGTGTTGCTGCACCTCGAAACATTTTAAAGGCTACCCAGACCGCAAAAAAGCCGATTAACAGTTGCAAACCCTGCCCTGAGAGATAATCTGCAATGCCTGCACCGAGAAATGAACCGATCACCAAACCTGGTGCCAAATTCCGAAAGACATTCCACAGCACGGCACCTTTTTTATGATGCGCCGAAACCGAGCTGAGTGAAGTCACAATAATCGTGGCCAAAGAGGTGCCCACCGCCATGTGCATAATCACACTGGGGTCATACTGAAGTTGGGTGAAAACGATGAATAAAATCGGCACAATAATCAGGCCACCGCCCACACCAAATAGCCCCGCAGCAAAACCAGCGATTGCACCAATCAGTAAATATATGATTAACTCCATCAATATTATTCCACAACTCTCAGATTCAAATGGATTTAGAGACCAGACACTTACAGCAATTGTTGAGCACAGTACCTCAACCGCCTGAAGTTTTATTACTGAAGCCCATTACCACATCGACCAATGACGATGTCCGTGAGATTGCCAAAAAAGGCATTCAACATGTTTTGGTATGCAGTGAACAACAGACTCAAGGCCGTGGGCAACGCGATCATCAATGGGTCTCACCCGTTGGTAATATCTATTTAAGCACATTGCTGAATTTACAGACAGCGATAGATGGACGGCTTGCACTTGAAATTGCCTTAAATATCTTGCAAATGCCAAGTTTGCAAAATCTCGCATTACAAGTGAAATGGCCCAATGACCTGTATAGCCCACAAGGCAAATGGGGCGGAATTTTGATTGAACCGATTTCGCCACATCAAGCGATTGTCGGCGTTGGCATGAACTTATTTCCGATTCCATCCACAGGAATTGAGCAACGTGCAACCTCGTTATCTGAACTCGGACTTCCCTCGCCAAACCGTTTGCAGTTAATTGCTGAACTATATGCAGCGATTCAACTTGCAGGTGAATGGTTCGATCATAACTGCTACAACCTCGCTGCACGATTCAACCATTATGCTGCATTTATGCAACAGCCCGTTGAACTTGAACACCTGCAAGGCAAAAGCCAAGGCCGCTTTCTCGGTATTGAAAATGATGGTTCGATCAACATCCAAACTTCGCAGCGCTTAGAAAATCATTTCCAAGGTCGCTTACGTTTAGCAGATCAATCATAAACAGGATTGCAAAGGCCTACTGATGAAAAAATTATGGCTCGATGTCGGTAATACACGGCTGAAATACTGGATTACTGAACACGATCAAATTATAGAGCATGCTGCGGAACTGCATTTACAGTCGCCTGCCGAACTCCTACTCGGCTTGATCCAGCACTTTAAAAGTTTGGACTTAGATCAGGTGGGGATTTCCTCGGTACTCGACAAAAAAAATAATGATCGGATTCAAAAAATTCTTAAATTTTTAGCCGTTCCTGTCACCATTGCCAAAGTTCATGCCGAATATGCGGGCTTGCGCTGTGCCTACGAAGATACCAGTAAATTCGGGATCGACCGTTGGCTGCAAATGCTCGCTGTAGTCAAAGACCCTACTCAAAAATACTGTGTGATTAGTTGTGGAACGGCACTCACCATTGACTTAACAGATGGCTTACAACATTTAGGCGGCTATATTTTGCCAAATTTGTATTTGCAACGTGATTCGCTCATCCAAAACACCAAAGGCATTAAAATTCCGGATGCCACCTTTGATGAGCTGTCTCCTGGTAAAAACACCATCGATGCTGTTCATCATGGCATCTTGCTTAGCTTGGTCAGCACCATTGAAAAGGTTCTCGACAAATATCCAAGTCGGTTGATCTTAACCGGTGGCGATGCTGCGCTATTTGCACGCTATTTAGAACAATATCAGCCAGCTGTCGAAGCAGATTTACTGCTTCGAGGCCTACAAAGTTATGTAAATGGTGTGTAATTTAGCTATTTATTTGATAGCAAACTGTGAAAGCGTGATGGCCAATGGTGATCACGCTTTTTTATTGAGGGTCATTTCATATAAGCGTGGTTACAAATTGTATCGCGATTCATGACCTTTTTTCGTCCAAGGAATTACAATAGCCTGCGATGATCGACAGATACATCAGCAACTTTATAATTTAAAAATGTCTTTCAAGATAGAATATAAGACGAAGAGTATAGATATGAAATTTAAAAATTTACTGGGTTTAAGCCTGCTCGCCTCTACATTATTCTTCGGCGGTTGTACCACGACACAAAATCTAGCCAACTCTAAAATCCCTGCCGAAATCAAATCACAGCTCAGCACCTCTGAAGCTGTTTTGGGTTATTTCGGTGATGAAGATAATCCTGATTACTGCGGCTGCGTATCGTATATTGACTCAAGCTATTACATGACCCCAGTCAAAGACGGCTATTACCGTGTACTTTTAGGTCGTAATGCCACAGGTGATTTTTTAGTCCAAGATTTTTACCAAGAAACCAAAACCCCTCAATCCTCACCTGCTTGGGTTAAAGATCCGATGAAACTATTTAGTTTCAGTGGCAGTGACATTGAAGGCCCAGTAACGCTTTATCGCAAAAACGGCAAAGTAGAATCAACTTTTGTGAACCAAGATGGCGTGAGCATCCACGGCGAAGAGTTTTATCCAACAGGACAACGTGGCGCAGCGTATAAAGTCGATGAAAATGGCAATGATGCCTATCGCTTATGGTATGCCTCAGGAAAAATTGCGGCTGAATATGTCGTCGATACCGATGGTGAATATGTCGGTGCCTATAAAGCATGGCAGGAAGATGGTCGCGAAGCCAATGATGATATTGACGACATTCGTGAACGTGTTGCTTTAGAACTCGACTGATCTTTCAACAGTTCGAACAAACAAAAAAGGCGCAGATTGCGCCTTTTTTCTCTTCAATTGTACCAATTGCATGATTGCAATCTCAGTCTTCACTAAATATCTTATCTACAAAACACGCGATCTATTAAACACGCGCACAGAACCTAGCTAAGCCGTTAAAATCGGCTTTAACACGTGCCACAGTTGTGGAATCTCAGAAAAGCCATCCTGTGCTGTGAAATGCCCCGCTTCTTTCACCTCATAAATTTGTGCATTTATAAAATTGCCCAATTGGATCGCAACCGGCGGCGGCACGATAGGATCATTGGATGAAATCAAGCTGATACAAATCGGCATATAGGTCTGTAAAACACCGCTATCCATTTTTGCACGTTGAATAAATGCGGTTAATTCAGGTTGTGTCGGTAAACTACTTTTAAAACCTGACACAAAAACGCCCGCTTTAATCCGTGTGCCATGCTGTTCAAAATATTGATTGAGATAATGCAGCGTAGTTAAGCACCCCAAACCATGGGCAATCACAATGGTATTTTCATCCAAATCAGGCATTTGCAACGCTAGAAATTTCTGCCAATGGTCAAAATCAGGTTGTGCTGCATTTGCCATCACGATGCGTCGAGAATAATGTCCTGCTTCTTGCAGCTTTCGTCCTAACCAAGGAAACCAATGATCATTCGGCGAAGTATCATGACCATGAACAATATAGATCTTTTGGCTTTCTGGCGTATGCGGTGTATTCATGATTTGATTCTTATTCTAGGTGATTATTTTTAGTGAAGCTTTCAATTTGCAGTTCGGCAAATTTTCACCTCTGTTTTAAACCTGCCACCTACACGCTCTCAATGTCAATTTGGCATCTTTTTGTAATGATTTAGCTCAGTTCGGTATCTATCGGCTCGTATAGCCAGATTCCCTCATCCAGTACTTGCTATCAAATGCACTCGATCACTTTGCTTGAGCGTACAGTCTCGTTAAATTTCAGCCATAAAAAAAGGCGCTGAATGCGCCTTTTTTTAAGTCCAAATTACTTCGGATCTTTACTGCCGAACAATGGACCCATGCCACCGCCGCCAAATTGTTTTTGCATATTGCCCAATGATTTCATCATTTTTGCCATACCTGTTGGGTTGGCAAACTTCTTCATCATTTTCGCCATTTGCGCATGTTGCTTGATGAGTTTATTCACTTCCGCAACATCCATACCACAGCCTGCTGCAATACGTTTTTTACGGCTTGGATTCATCAAGTCTGGGTTACGACGTTCTTTAATGGTCATCGATTGAATAATCGCTTCCATTTTCTTCACTTGCTTTTCAGGATTTGCTTGTGCAATCGCATCTTGAATCCCTGAGTTGCTCATGCCTGGAAGTTTATCCAGGAAGCCCATCATGCCGCCCATTTTGTTCATTTGTTCAAACTGCATCAGCATATCTTCAAAGTTGAAGCTACCGCCTTTTTGCAGTTTTTTCGCCATTTTTTCGGCTTTTTCTTTGTCGATTTTACGTTCAACTTCTTCGACCAAAGAAAGTACGTCACCCATACCCAAAATACGCTGTGCGATACGTTCAGGATGGAATGGCTCTAGGGCATCGAGTTTTTCCCCCATACCCAAGAATTTGATTGGCTTACCAGTAATGGCACGAACAGAAAGTGCTGCACCACCACGTGCATCACCATCCGTTTTTGTCAGGATCACACCTGTTAAAGGCAAAGCATCATTAAAGGCTTTTGCCGTATTCGCCGCATCCTGACCAGTCATGGCATCAACCACGAACAATGTTTCAGTCGGCTTAATCGCTGCATGCAGCTCTTTAATTTCATCCATCATTTCGTCGTCTACATGTAAACGACCTGCTGTATCGACAATCAAGACATCAGCAAATTGAATTTTTGCTTGCTCAATCGCACGATTTGCGATGGTAATTGGTTTTTCGTCTGCGCTTGATTCAAAGAAAATCGCGCCAACTTCACCAGCAACTGTTTGTAGCTGTTTAATCGCCGCTGGACGATAAACATCGGCAGACACCATTGCTACTTTTTTCTTTTGACGTTCTTGTAAGAAACGTGCAAGTTTTGCCGCAGTGGTTGTTTTACCCGCACCTTGCAAACCTGCAAGAAGCACAACAACTGGTGGTTTTGCCGCTAGGTCTAGGCTTTCATTCGCCTCACCCATCATTTTGGTCAATTCGTCATGAACGATTTTGACGAAAGCCTGCCCCGGTGATAACTGAGTCATCACTTCTTGGCCCAATGCTTCTTCCTTAACTTTCGCGATGAATTCACGAGTTACAGGTAACGCAACATCGGCTTCAAGAAGTGCCATACGTACTTCGCGTAACGTATCTTTAATATTGTCTTCGGTTAGCTGCCCTGAGCCAGTAACATTTCTTAAACTCTGCGTGAGTCGTTCTGTTAAGGTATCAAACATTGCAAAATCCGCTTAAAATAGCCATGAGCAAAAAATTGTTTCTTAAAATAGAAAATTTATGCATAGAATGCTATAGGATACTTTAGTTCTTGCAGAATTTATATAAATGAATATTCAACATCCTGAAAAAGGTTTGACATGATCAGTCTCCCCTTGGTTTACACGATCCTAGCATTAATCGCTTATACCACGTCTTTTTGGTATTTATTCAGCCATTTAATGTCTAAACGTGCGCCGAACCATTGGTTTATTGGTGTTGTACTTGGTTTAGGCATGTTATTGCATGCAGGTGTTTTATATAACGACATGTTGACGCCTATGGGTGTGAACTATGACGTGTTCAACCTGATGTCATTTACTTCAGGTCTCATGCTATTGCTCAGTGTGTTATTTAGTACCTATCGACCTGTGCTTGCAATGAACCTGTTAGGCATCCCTGTGGCAGCGACGGGGTTGATTTTAGGCTTCGCTTTTAGTCGACAAAATCAATTTATAGAGCAACATTCGCTGGGTTTAGACATCCATATTATTTTGTCGCTTTCCGCGTATGCCGTCCTGCTGATGGCAACTATTCAAGCGGTTATTTTGCGTTTACAAGACCGTGAACTGAAAAACAAGCAGAAAAAACGTGTATGGGTGAGCCTGCTTCCATCCTTCCAAGCCATGGAATCTTTACTATTTGATTTATTGATTGCTGGTTTTGCACTACTGACCGTGGCACTTGGGTTTGGTTTCTTCACCATCGATAACTTCTTTGCACAGCATTTGGCGCATAAAACTGCCTTTAGCATTATTTCATGGTTCGTCTATGGAGCTTTGCTCATTGGACACTATCGATTTGGTTGGCGTGGTCAAAAAGCCATTCGCTTTACCATTATTGGTTTTTGTCTCTTGGCAGTTGGCTTTATTGGTTCTAAGTTTATTTTAGAAATGGTTTTGGGCCGCTAAGTCGACGATGAAACAATTTTAAGTTTTATTAAGAAGTAAGTTTTATTACGAAGGGAGCTAAGGCTCTCTTTTTTATAGCTTGATTATTCACACAGAAATAACAGGCATAAAAAAAGCGCTATACAGCGCTTTTTTTTCATTACGTCTAAATTATAGAGCAACGATGTTTACAGCATTCGGGCCTTTTTGACCTTGAGCGATGCTGAAAGAAACCTTTTGGCCTTCTTGCAAAGTTTTGAAGCCAGAACCAGTGATTTCGCTGAAGTGAGCAAAAACGTCAGGACCGTTGTCTTGTGCAATAAAACCGAAACCTTTAGTTTCGTTGAACCATTTAACTGTACCAGTAACTGTATTAGACATAATAATACCTATTAATTTGTTGATTTAGCCATTGGATGATGACTGACTATAACTTGGAAAATAATAAAGAATTGAACTTCATTTCTGTAAAAAACGAAGGATTATGACTAACACTGCGATACTTAAAGAAAATTTACGAAACAATACTTTTTTTCTAGTTGCAGCCATCATACATGAAATCTTAAAAGATTCAAGCACAGTATATGTTGTTGATTCCATTAAAAAACAACAGTAAAAGCCATCTTCTTATTATTACTATCCATCTGTATTTACTCATTTTATTGTTTAAGTTTTATGTCAGTCAAGACTTTACGACTTTGGTCCTAATTTCACCAAATAATTACATAAAATCTTGTGATTTCGTATTCCGCATCACCAGAAGCACAAAACCTAGACATCCCTTTCAAAACCACGTATAACTCCGTTTTTCAATTTTTGGCTGTGTGACCGTGAAACTTGTTCTTGCGCCGATGGAAGGCTTAACCGACCCAATTATGCGAGATGTGTTGACGCATGTTGGGAGTTTTGACTGGTGTGTAACCGAGTTTATCCGTGTCACGGACTCTGTCCTGCCCGACCATATTTATCATAGTTATTGTCCCGAACTGAACAATGACGGCAAAACTGCAGCAGGAACACCGGTTCATGTGCAGTTCTTAGGTAACAATCCGACCATGCTCGCGGCAAATGCTGTACGCGCAGTAGAACTTGGTGCACCTGCGATTGATATGAACTTTGGTTGTCCTGCAAAAACCGTCAATCGCCACCGTGGTGGTTCAGTTCTGCTAGATGAACCAGAAGTGGTGTATGAGTTAGTCAAAGCTGTGCGTGATGCTGTTCCGAGTCATATTCCTGTATCGGCAAAAATGCGTTTGGGTTATATGGATCATAACTTCACCATGGAAAATGCGCATGCCATCGAAGATGCGGGTGCCGCATGGGTTACAGTCCATGCGCGAACCAAAGCCGATGGTTATACCCCGCCTGCCTTTTGGGATCAGTTGCAACCCATTCGTGAAGCATTGAAAATTAACGTGATTGCCAACGGTGAAATTTGGAACAATGCCGATGCCAAACAATGCCAACTCGAATCTGGTTGTGAAGACCTGATGATTGGTCGTGCTGCGGTGACCACCCCTGACATTACACAGTGTATTCGTCGTAATACCGATGAGCCGCTGATTACATGGCATGAACTGCTTGGCTTACAAATTCGTTTCTTAAACGGTTCGTATAAAAAAGAAATGAATATGGTCGGTCGTTATAAACAATGGCTCGGCATGATGTCGAAACATTACCCAGAAGCCAAAGTCCTTTGGGATGAAGTAAAACGTGTCAAACCACTCGATGAAATCGTGGAAAAACTCAAAGCTGGTATGTAAGTTTTAAAGCACATATCTCAGCGTAGCCGCAGAGCCTTTGATCACACCTACAGTGTTCAAAGGCTTTGTTGTTTAGCAAACTCTAAAATTGCGTCGATCTCATCTGCCAAAAACTCTTTCGGATGTTCCGAAGTCGGGTTCATCACCAAGCTTGCGCCTTTGGTAATCGCAAATAATTTTTCAGCACTGATCATGACAAATTCTGCATCTGCGCCAACATCCTGTTGAAGCATCGCAAGACTCAGAAAGAATGGAATGGCTTGCTCGCCCTGCTCCGTTTCCATCAATTGAAAATGTAAATGCTGCTCAGCATCACGCTCACCCAAACAATACACTTGGTTGGCTAAAAGTTGCTGATAAAAGTCTTGGTATTGCTCAGGATGATCTAAAGTCGATTCATAAAGATGTTGAAGCGTGTCGTTCATTGTTATTGTCCGTCTATTTTTATCAGTCAGATACTGTTCACAATCCACAGCATACAGGAAGTTTATGAATTATGCCGTTGATTTAAATCTTCAACGTGCTGTCGATTTGTTTTCCACGATTTTTCTAAAATTTCTTTTTCTAAACGCAACTGTATTCGTTTAAGTTTCATTTCAGAGATCACGGGTTGCCGAAAAGTTTGAACATAGTCCACCCAAGCTGTACCCCGAAAAACATTCGACGGCATCTCTGTTTTAAACACCACTTCAGGCATAAAAACAATCACAGAATGCATATTGTCTTTATCCAGTATATCGCTCAACACCTGTTCTAACACTTTCATATGTTTATAATTTTGGTGAATCGGATTTTGAAATTTAAAACTTTTTTTATAAATCTTTTGCGTCCATTGTTTTTGTCTTTCGCTCCCAAAAATCCAGCCCTTATAGTTTTTAGTTTCAATCACAAACACACCAAAAGGTTTAAAAGAAGATGATCAATTTGAGTGGTAGCTCCCTCGCCATCTGGTAAGGTCAAATCATTTAACAATATATAATGGTCTTTCAAATAAAGTTTGACATGAACGGTGACAGCAAACTCCCCCATTTTCCCCTTTAAATATGGTTTAAATGCTTTGATTGCCCCCACAATCAGTAACAATGGAATTAGCCACCAAAACGTCGAAATGAGGGGTGCAAAAATTTGAGAAATATTCACTAATTTGATTCATTATTTTAAATAAGTATATTTTCTATTTTATTGTAATTTCTCAATTTTTAACAATATTTCTTTATTTTCTAGACCGCCCGCAAAACCCACTAATTTTCCATTTGCCCCCACAACACGATGACAGGGTGCAATAATTGAAATTGGATTTTTACCATTGGCTGCACCGACAGCACGTACGGCTTTGACATTGCCGATCTGCTCTGCAATTTGTTTATAACTGCGAGTTTCTCCAAAAGGAATTGTCAGTAAAGCTTGCCAAACTTGTTGCTGAAATTCGGTACCTTCAAAGTCTAGCGGCAAGTCAAATTGCTGTCTTTTACCTGCAAAATATTCATTTAATTGCTGTGCAGTTTTGAGCAAAATCGGGTGTTGCCGATCTTCAACCAAAGCCGCCAATCGCACACGATTAGGGTTTTCATTTTCCCAAAGGACAGCCACCAATGCGGTTTCATGTGCAACAAGTTTTAATTGTCCAACGGGTGAATCTAAAAACTGATAAGAAAGTTGCATGACATACTCCAAGCTCAAAATCGCAGCACTTCATTATTCAGGAGGACGATAATTTCATCAAGACCAGTCCTGAAATAATCAGGACCGCAGCTAGCATGCGCATGGCATTGGCAGGCTCACCCAATACAACGATGCCGAGGATAAATGAACCCACTGCACCAATCCCTGTCCACACCGTATAGGCTGTACCCAACGGTAAGGATTTCATTGCATAAGACAATAAAGCGAAACTTGCGATCATGAAAACAATGGTCAAAATACTTGGCGTCAGTTTGCTAAAGCCTTCAGAGACTTTCATACAATACGCCCAAACCACCTCAAGCAATCCCGCTACAATTAATAAAACCCAAGCCATATTTTTACCCATAAAAAAAGCACAGAGGTCAATGACCGCTGTGCTTTAAAACATATTAACTTGAAGATAATTTCATCAAGATTAGACCAGAAATGATCAGTACTGTGGCTAACATCCGCATAGCAGTTGCAGGCTCACCGAGTATAAAAATCCCCACGAGGAATGAGCCAATCGCACCGATTCCTGTCCAAATGGTATAAGCCGTTCCTAGAGGCAATGTTTTCATGGCATACGCCAATAAACCAAAGCTCAGGATCATAAAAAATAAAGTGACTAAACTTGGGCCAAGTTTTGTAAAGCCTTCTGAGAGCTTCATCGAATAGGCCCAAACGATTTCAAAAATACCAGCGAATACCAGAACAACCCAGGCCATGATGCCTTCCTCCATATTAGTAGAGTCAGGTCGTCCTGACGATTTTTCTTACTGGCTTTGAACAAAGATGTAAGGGAGGTCGTTCCTCCGAATATTGTCTCAGTATAGCAAATATGCTGACTTTTAGTGCAGTCTTTACATTTTTTGACCAAATTCAGGGCGTTATTCAGTTGAGTAAAACTCTAGTGCAGATGATTTGCGCCAAAACATAGCATGTCTGTTCAAAGGACAGATTCAGAAATAAAAAAGGCATCACCAAAACCTGTTGATGATGCCCTCTTTATTTGGTCTATTCGCCGATTAGAACTTCAGACGTACACCTGCGCCATACCACCATTGTTTTTCACTTCCAGTTTCAGCTTGCCATGCCGTATGCTGATTTCCTTTTTCATAGCTGTAAGCAACATCGATAAATGGCATCAACTTTTTATTAATTTCATAGCGTGTTTCTAGCCCTAGCCATACAGCACTGAGTCCTGTTTTTTGTGCATAGGCAGAATCATCACTCAGCACCACATCTAGGTTCAGATACGGTTTTAAAATCAATTTTTGCGTCAGCAGCAGATCACGTTCGGTTTCTAAAGAAAAACTGACCTGTTTTTCTGCACCAAGATATAAATAAGCATCGGTTTCAAAGAAATAAGGTGCCAGACCATGCAGACCCACCGCAGCATCTAACTGTTCCTTGTCCGTCACTTGATGTTCATCGACACGATAACGTGCGCCAATTTGCGCATCCCAAAAGTCAGAGATCATACGGCTATACATCACTTGAGCCGCATAATCAGCGTCTTGAGATTCTGCTTTATCGGCATGTAGTTTGATGAAGAGCTTATTTTCATCGGTCCCGATTCGACTCTCAATTTCAGTCTTTAAACGTCCACGACCATCGGCATTATTGAGCCATCGACTGTCGATCTCAGTCGCTTGATAAATCTGTCCACCATGTTCACGCTTATGATCAACAGGATGCTGCGCAGAAGCAGCACGTGACGCAATAGATGATACATTTGCATGTTCTGCATGTTCTGCATGTTCTGCATGTTCTGCATGTTCTGCATGTTCTGCATGTTCTGCATGTTCTGCATGTTCTGCATGTTCTGCATGTTCTGCATGTTCTGCATGTTCTGCATGTTCTGCAGTATGCTCCATCTGGCTCGATTCAATCGCTGTTTGTATCTCTTGATGCGACGAATCATGTGAGGAATGCGACTCATGTTGAGCTGACATCAGCATGCTGTGATGTGCATCTTGCGCCATGGTCATTTGAGTGACAGATGCCAAAGCTAAACCCAGTACTGTATATGTGCATGGTTTAATGATGCGCATGAGACACCTCCTTTTTCGGCACAGATGCTGTTTTAGTATTCTCCGCGACATTTGCGACCACAAGTTTATTCATCATCCCTGCAGACATGTGATACAGCAAGTGACAATGAATCGCCCATTCCCCTAATTCATTGGCCGTTAACAGAGCCGTGACAGTTTTCCCCGGCGGCACAATCACCGTATGTTTATTTGGCATTTCAGAAGACACTTGCCCATTTTCCAATTGCATAAACATGCCATGTAAATGCATCGGATGCGCCATCATGCTGTCATTGACAAATTTCAATCGAATTCGCTCACCATATTTCACCTGCAGTGGTTCGGCTTCACTGAATTTTTTGCCATTCATGGTCCACATGTAGCGTTCCATCGTTCCACCCAAATGAATAACCAAATCTTGCGTCGCTTCACGTGTATCAGGCTGCGGGGTTAACGCTTTTAAATCACTATATTGCAAGGCCTTATCACCGACAGGTGTTGAAGCATTGGCCCAACCCATAACCGTTGCTGAATTTTCAACTGCATGCATCTCTCCTTTAGACTGTGCATGATCCATCGCTGCATGCGTATCATGTTTCATGGATGAATCCATTGAAGAGTGGTTCATTGATGAATGATCCATCACACTATGATCCATATTGGCATGCGCCGTATCTGACATGTTCTGTTTATGAATGTCTGGATGTTGCATAGCAATATGTGCAGTCACTGGGGAATGGTCCATGTCATGTCCCATAGCTGCATGATCATGAACTTGTTTCGGCTGAATATTTGACGGATTGACATTATGCGCGCTGTGCTCATGAGCATTCGCTTGCTGGCTTGCTGAAGTTTGGGTTGAACCTGTAGCCGTATGTCCCATGTTACTATGATCCATACCTGACATTGAACCATGGCCCATATCTTCCATGGTCAGCAAAGCGCGTGGCCGAGCTTTTGGCATGTGAATGTCTGAGTGCTGAGGCTGCGTTTCATCATGTAAAGTGCCAATCGCAAATCCTGTCCGATCGATCGACTCAGCCTCTATCTGATAATGCGAAAATTTAGGCTCTACGATCACATCATAGGTTTCCGCAGCACCAATGCGGAATTCATCAACATTGACTGGTTTGACCGCTTGGCCGTCTGCACTGACCACCGTCATTTTGAGCTGAGGAATGCGCACATCAAAAAACGACATAGCCGCAGCATTTACAAAACGAAGTCTGACTTTTTCATTGGGCTTAAACATCCCTGTCCAGTTCTGCTGTGGTGTTTTGCCGTTTACTAAAAACGTATAACCCGTGACATCTGACAAATCCGTTTTCAGCATACGCATCTGATTCCACATCGAACGGTCTTGCCATATGTTTTTCAAACCCGTTTGTTGAATTTGCGTCCATACATCTGAAACTGTTTCACGCTGATTTTGATAATATTCGGCAGACTTTTTTAGATTTGCCATAATCTGAGTGCTAGATGATTCATGAAAATCCGACAGCATGACCACATAATCACGTTGCGTCTGTTCATGTGCTGCAAGTGCTTGTTTGCCTTTCGGATAAATTACCAAAGCGCCATACAATCCGTCTTGTTCTTGGCCTTTGGAATGCGCGTGATACCAATAGGTTCCGCTTTGACGGACCTTAAATTTATAAGTAAAGCTACCATCGGGCTGAATTTCATTGAAACCATTAAAACCGGGTACACCATCCATTAAACCGGGCAGCAATAGACCATGCCAATGCACCGAGGTATTTTGTTTTTTGAGCTGATTATGTACATGGATGACCGCATCATCGCCTTCTTCAAACTCCAGTAAAGGCGCTGGAAACTGACCATTGACACTGATTTTCTTGACCGCTTTACCAGTCAAATTGATGGTCTTTTCATCAATATTCAGATGATATTCTTTAATGGCTGCAAACGCCCACGTTGGAGACAGCAGACACACCCCGAGCACGAGGCATGATTTAGATAAATTAGACATGACTTAACCTTTATAAAATAACGAAAAAACGTATTTAATACTCAGGTTAAGCTTGCGGAGGTCTTAGAATTTCTTGCCAAAAGCCTTTTAAATGCTGTCCAGCAAAAATGAAACGAGGAGGTTCTGCATAGTGATGCACATGGAAGGTCTGCAATGCGACCAAGGCGCTATCGACATAAGAGGTACTGATTTGGCAATGTGCGAGTGTACAGTCCTGACGACAGTCTGTATTTTGTGTTGTTGAATGATGCACCTGACCATCTTGCAGTGCAGGTGTCGCATCTAAAGATTGATGACAGTCCATCATTGAAATGACTTCTAGTGTCGTCTGCTTACCATGATGTGCTGCATGCTCAGGAACAACTTGCCGCTGATTTTGATGGCAATTTGCCATATTTGAATGTGAAGGATCAGTATGTGCTGCATGAACTGATGCCTGATGGGCATTCGTAGTCATCATTTGTTGATGTTGAAAATTTTGCTGTGCACTGACCACACTGCTCCACCCCATGACAAACGCCATGAGCCAAGCAAAGCCAAGATGCTTACGCAAAAAATTGAACAATTTAGTATCCTAATTCAACCCAATGATGCACTGTGACAACATGTCCCTATTAACACATCTTTAGAAACATCACGCGATCAGCTCAGCTGAAATCCGCGAAACACCACGATGATGTTATTTACGATTCAAATGCAATTACATGACATTCGTATCAACATGACATGCAGCTCGACCGATTTATCCATCATGAACGATACTTTCAGAAATATCTAATAGCACGAGCTAGTGCGATCGATGATGTGTTTTGCCAGTCGCAGCTTATCTCAATTGTTGCTAACAGCATAATTAATTGTGCAGTTATTCACAACAGTTTTAAATTTATTGCGCTGTCATAAAAATCAGCGCATAACGTCCTGTTAAAACATAAAAGTTATTTTTTAAACTGATTAATTATTTACCACAGATTAATAAACATACAGTATTTCAAACACTTTTCCCCATAAAAAAAGGACTCAATTGAGTCCTTTTTATACTTAATACGTCTAATTATTAAACCATTGATGCACAATCGTTTATAATTTATTCAAGTTATCCATATAGTTATCTACACAGATATCCATATAGTTATCCACAAGCCATGAATAACTTATACCCAAAGGCTTAAGCCTCTTGAGCATGCACTTTTGCCAACTCAGAACGCATGTCATCAATCACAGCTTTATAATCAGGCTTACCAAAAATCGCTGAACCTGCAACAAACATGTCTGCACCGGCTTCAGCAATGTCACGAATATTGGCTGGAGTAACACCACCATCCACTTCTAAGCGAATATCACGACCTGAAGCATCAATAATTTTTCGTGCTTGACGCAGCTTTTCCAAAGTCATTGGAATGAACTTTTGACCGCCAAAACCAGGGTTCACACTCATCAACAAGACTTGGTCAACTTTATCTAAAACATAGTCTAAATAATGCAGAGGTGTCGCAGGGTTAAATACCAAGCCCGCTTGCGCACCACCAGATTTGATTAACTGTAAAGAGCGGTCAATATGGTCAGTCGCTTCGGGGTGGAAAGTGATGATATCTGCACCAGCGTCTAAGAAATCGCCAATCATACGGTCTACCGGTGAAACCATTAGATGCACATCAATTGGCGCTTTAATGCCGTATTTTTTCAATGCCTTACAAACGCCCGCACCAAAAGTTAAGTTCGGTACATAATGATTATCCATGACATCGAAATGAACAACATCTGCACCTGCTTCTAGAACATTTTCAACTTCTTCACCTAAGCGCGCAAAGTCTGCTGACAAAATTGAAGGTGCGATTAAGAATGGCTTGGACATGAAAAACCTAGCTTTGAAAAGGGAGTGATTGACGCATTATAGCAAATTGTCCCCCTATTCGCTGCCCATGCCCTTAGTCGTTTTTTCGATGCCGATGATTGAGATCTCTATAATAAAGAAACCTAGGATGAACTGATATTACGCAGTAACATCAGAACCGAAATTTGATTCAAATAAAAGAACGATACGCGGTAACGTCATCCGCAATTGTTTGAGACAGCACGACTTCTAATCAAAAATGTTTTTGCAATACTTTAATTAAATAGACGCTAGAAAGCGAGTTTTGCGGTGAGGAGCATTGCTCTGCAAGATGGTTTCCTTGCGAAGCTTCGCTTCTCATTTTGCCTAATGAGAATCATCGTTTCGTAAGAGTACCTCCAGCCGAAGGCTAATCCCTTTATTTAAGCCCTAGATGTAAGACTCAGTCGAATTGACTTAAATATCATTTTAAAAATGCAAAATTATTTTTTGCGTGCGTAACATCAGTGATTAATATGGATAAAGATCTCAGGGATAGAAACACAGCATTGCATTTTTAGACTTAACGGGCATCTATGTACTTTGCTAAGTTAAAGGACTGACGACTTAACAATAAAATTGCATCTATGAAAAGTTCAACACACATCACCACCGCCCAAGCAGCGCGTGTTGCTAAACGCCTAGTCAATCATTGGAAACATAAATTTGAAGTCAATGAACAGCTCATTGGAGAAAATACTGCATTCAAGATTCGGTGGTGTTTCAAAAAGTATGCTGGCATTAAACGAATCCATTATTGATATAAAAGAACACTAAATCAAAGGCTTTGAAATGATTTTCAAGCTTTTTGGAGAAGTTGCAGCTTCTCCTAAAGCCTCGCCTGATTCGATGCCGTAATCGACAATTATTGCCTTCTATACCCACAGTGAAAAATTTACCAATCAACTGTTTGCATTCTTTAAAGGTCGTAACAAAGCTATCCCAATGGTCACTTGATATACATGTATAGCTTA
>NZ_VPAM01000083.1:0-1273 GCF_013419215.1 Acinetobacter sp. YH12096
GTCACTGCTGTCCCACAATTTTTCACAAGAGGAAGCTCATTTGAGCTTCCTCTTGTTTTATGGGTATTTTATCGGGTGAAAATAAAGCTTTTAAAGTTCTTCTTTCAAACAAATTCACTTGAATTATTCTGAGTAAACGTTGAACTGTCCAACCTGTTTTTCCTAAATGTTGAGCGAAACTCACCAATAAATAGGCGATCATCGCAATCCAGATTTGTGTCTGAATTGCGTTCCTGCTGCGACCTAGAAACGCTTTTAATTTGAGATTCTGCTTAATCGCCTTAAAGAACAGCTCAACTTTCCAACGATCTTTATAAATCGCCGCAATGGTGGAGGCGGCTAAATGAAAGTTATTGCTGAGAAAGCTAAAGTGCTTGCCACTTTGCTGATCTCTATATTCAATTCTTCTTAACACTGGGGCTTTTCTTTTTAGGGCATGTGCGCTATTCAGCTGAATGGTTTCATCTTTTAGAATACCTTTGGATTCAAGCACTGGATGTTGCTGGATCACCTGATACACAGATTTAGGCCTAAAACGTGTGACAAATCCAATGTTTTGAGCAGTCAGATTTGCATACCATTGGTAATCGACATAGCCTTTATCAAAAACTACAATGCTGCCAGCAGGAAACTGGAATTTGCGGCCTTGTACCATGTCATTTTCTTTGCCATTTTCAACTGCAACAAACTCAGGAATATCATTGCTGTGATTCAATCCTATACTGAGTTTCATGCTGGCTTTTGAGTCGTGAACTTTGGCCCATTCACATAAGGAAAGCGACAGGTCAATATGACTGGCATCCAAGGAATACAAGGGATTCTTAAAGCGAAATTTATGAGCGACTTTTGAGTGGTCATAGTATTTAAGCAACTTGTAAAATAGCTGTTGATACAAGGCAGCAGGCTGCTGCTCATTGATTCGTGCCAGCGTGCTTCGGGGAATAGACTTTGCTCCGAGATGACTTAGCTTTTCCTGTTGGCACTCCAAATTGGATTGAATATCTCTCAGACTTTGCCTACAAGAGAATTGAGACATCAATATGGCAATAAACTGATCCCACCGGGAAGCCGCTCTAAATTTCTGTCCAACATGGTGCACTTTAGCAAGTTGTTCAAAATCCTGTCGCACAACAGGTTTAATTAGCTCATGAAATACGGTATTCTGATGTGACAAAACCTGAATCCTGGTCGTTAAAGTGTTTGTTTGCACTCATATTTTAACTGTTAGGACTCAGGTTTTTTTATTTAAAGCAAACTATGGGACAGCAGTGAC
>NZ_VPAM01000084.1:0-990 GCF_013419215.1 Acinetobacter sp. YH12096
CTTTGCCTGTAAGTCCACCTTCACTTGTTGGGAAAAGCAACGTATACGGAGCGTTAACGGGGCCTGATCTGTTTGTCAATATGTTGTCACCATTCCTCTGTATAATCTGTTTTTCAATGTCTGTCAACTTCTTTCCAAATCTGTCGAAAGCAGCAAGTGGTTCTTTGTCCTTTGTCCATTCAGGAGATTCTCGTTGTCCGAGGTAAATCTCATCTGTAGTATGCCTTGACAATATCTCTATGAGGGAAACACCAAGCAATGTTTGTAACTGAGCTGTGATTGTTTTCAAGAATGCCTTATCGGGGTTTCTCTTTAGCTCTTCATATTCAGGAGTTCCTGGTTCAGGCATGAA
This sequence comes from Acinetobacter sp. YH12096, assembly GCF_013419215.1. Classification (NCBI taxonomy): domain Bacteria; kingdom Pseudomonadati; phylum Pseudomonadota; class Gammaproteobacteria; order Moraxellales; family Moraxellaceae; genus Acinetobacter; species Acinetobacter sp. YH12096. The sequence continues at coordinate 353 of NZ_VPAM01000084.1, forward strand.
TCTTCGACTTACTGTGGGGCGATTTGGGAGATAACCTGCATAAGGATATTGCCCGAAATTAACTGCTGCATGAAGTGCAGAAGCTATCCATATGATGGTGGTACACGAATCGATTAACTCTTGTGGTGTTTCCATTTCAGGCCACCATGGTTCATTTTTCTTGTCCCCATGTCCCACTTCTCGGAGTTCCTTCCACCAGGCTTGTAGTTCATTGTCTTTCAGAATCTCTTCGTCCGATCCATAGTAGAAGCTGCAGTAGTCTGTCACCCAACTTTTGATTGCAGACCATATTTCTAAGCCATCAACAGCGTATGGATAGTCCTCTATCAGTAAACGAACACCATGAGGAGAACTCGAGTCCTCAACTGCTACTCCCCTTTTAACAAGATCAGCCGGAAGGGCTTGATCAGGGAAAACCCAATCTTTGTAAACGACAGCTGACATTTCCAAGGCAAATTTGGATTGAAAAACTGTACTCTCAAAAACTCCAGCAGCATTGATTAGGATCTGTCTTGCCAAAGCATTAATATTCATTGTGTCCCGGAAATGAGGATATAGAAGCTTATGAATAGGGTGAAGCACACTTAGTTGCCTGTTTGTTGCAATCACAAATGGCTCAATCACCGCATGTGTATTCA
>NZ_VPAM01000085.1:0-1144 GCF_013419215.1 Acinetobacter sp. YH12096
TAAAATACGGAAGCAAACAGAAAAACAGAAACATTGACTTATTGATAAGCTGGGGACTTAGCTTAGTTGGTAGAGCGCCTGCTTTGCACGCAGGAGGTCAGGAGTTCGACTCTCCTAGTCTCCACCAAATTTCAAGATCATAAAACTTAAAGCGCTGCTTTAAGGATTTGAGTTGAAATTTAAGCAAGAAGCTACGCTTCGCGCAGTATGTGATCATACAGTGTTGAAGTTGTTTAGTCCTTAAGCGATCAAGTGCTTAGGTTATAGAGCTTAGCAACAAAGTGGCGTATGATTCGCTTCATTGTTATTAAGCTCTGTGATTTATCACGGTTTCCTGACCTGACGAAGGCTGGAAAAATCATTAACAGAATATATTTGAGTTGAAATAATTTGTTCATACTCATAACTGACATTAACACTAACAGTGATTTATTACTGTGATGTGAAGATAAAAGCTATGAGTTACTAGCGAAATTAACTGAATCAAGCGTTTTGGTATATGAATTTTGATTGAAGCTGTACGGTGATTAAGTTCACGAAACAACGAACTGTGAGTCGTAAGACTTGTTGTTGTCCTACTTGTAAGGATTAACGACTGTTTGGGGTTGTATAGTCAAGTAATTAAGTGCATGTGGTGGATGCCTTGGCAGTCAGAGGCGATGAAAGACGTAATAGCCTGCGATAAGCTCCGGGGAGGCGGCAAATATCCTGTGATCCGGAGATTTCTGAATGGGGGAACCCACCCGCTATAAGGCGGGTATCATAAACTGAATACATAGGTTTATGAGGCGAACGAGGGGAAGTGAAACATCTCAGTACCCTTAGGAAAAGAAATCAATTGAGATTCCCTCAGTAGCGGCGAGCGAACGGGGAAAAGCCCATTAAGTTATCTAAGCTTTAGTGGAACGCTCTGGGAAGTGCGACCATAGTAGGTGATAGTCCTGTACGCGAAAGGGCTTAGATAATGATGTCGAGTAGGGCGAGGCACGTGAAACCTTGTCTGAATATGGGGGGACCATCCTCCAAGGCTAAATACTCCTGACTGACCGATAGTGAACCAGTACCGTGAGGGAAAGGCGAAAAGAACCCCTGTGAGGGGAGTGAAATAGATCCTGAAACCGCATGCATACAAGCAGTGGGAGCC
>NZ_VPAM01000086.1:0-1133 GCF_013419215.1 Acinetobacter sp. YH12096
AAAACCTTCAAAATTCTTGCTGAGCGATATCGCAATCGAGGCAAAAGACTAGCATTAAGATTCAATCTAATTGCTGGAATTTATAACTTGGAGCTGAGTGAAAAATGACTTATGAAAGAAATCTATTAAAAACCCATAATTTATTTAACCATTATTTAAACTTAAGTTATGGAATTCTCTAAAATATTTTCTGCGATGTAGCTCACGTCATTTACAAAACATGTTTCTTCACCAATAATATGCTAAGTTCAATTAACAACCTATGCTTGGGGAAGTAAAATGGAAAGCGCAATTGTTGAATTACTCAAACCAATTACATTAAATAAAGAAAATTGCAGTCCTTTGGTTTTTGAAACTGGTACCGTTCTAAAAGTGATTATGCAAACGCCAGAAGGCCTTTTGGTAAGTAATGATGACAAATTTAACTTTATGATTTCATTGAAAGATAAGAATGAAGTTTGGCGCGAAATTTAATTTTCGCCTCACTTTGTGATTTGTTTTTAAATCATATTTATTCTAAAAAATTTAATCATACAATTATTGAATAAACAGGATAAGGTTCTTAAATTCCATAAAAAAAGAACCCTCCTTTTAAGCAAATATTTTCATAACTTAGCTTTACGTTTAAATCCGTAAATCATATTTTTCTAAAATCGCATTGGTTTTCTGATGCAATCCCTCAAAATACACTTTACTCACCAGTGCCGAAGGCTTATTTTTGGGCAACGGACGAATTTCATGCGCGTGCGGATAACGTTCAGTAAAATCAAATCGTTGAACAACTTTTTTAAACTCATCCATCACAAGATTTTCATCTTTACAAAAAACATCGTAGGCTTGCTGTTTTTCTGCATCCCAAAACTGCTTAAATGCATCTTGAACACTTTGACCATTCAGCATTCGTGGCATTTGTTCATCAATAAACTTCTGAATCAAATCCATTTTTTTATACATTTTTCGGTCATTACTGAGTAAAGATTGGAGTTGTTGCTGCTGTTTAGCCCTTTGAACCGTACCGGGTTTGTCGGAGACATTTTTATTTAAGTTAGGCCACGTGACCTAACGGGTTAATCTTATCATAGTACATTGCTTCAAACTCAAAAGGCGATACATAACCCAATGCGCTGTGTACA
>NZ_VPAM01000087.1:0-1114 GCF_013419215.1 Acinetobacter sp. YH12096
TGAAGTGTCGTTTGATTTAACTAAGGACTATTTTCCTTGAGTTTTGATTGTTAATATAAGTACATGAAAACCCTTAAATTACGTATAAAAGACAAACATTGCAAGGTGTTAGACCAACTAGCATCAGAAGTGAACTTCGTCTGGAATTATGTCAATGATTTAGGGTTTAGGCATTTGAAGCGGAAAGGTGAATTTCTCTCTGCTTTTGATATTGCCAAATATACGAAAGGCACATCCAAAGAATGTAATTTACATAGTCAAACCATTCAGGCTGTAACTGAAGAATTAGTCACCCGAAGAAAGCAATTTAAAAAGGCAAAGCTGAAATGGCGTGTCAGCAATAAAAAATCAGCAAGGCGCTCTTTGGGATGGATTCCCTTTAAAAAGGTGGCTATCAAATATGCCAATGGATATGTCCAGTATGGAAAACACCAATTTAAGCTTTGGGATAGCTACGGTTTAAGCAAATACACGTTAAAAACAGGTTCATTTGTAGAGGATAGCCGTGGGCGTTGGTATGTATGTCTTGTTGTTGAATCGCCTAAGCAAGATAAATCGACAGCAACCAAAGCGATTGGTATTGATCTAGGCTTAAAAGATATTGCCACCTGTTCTGATGGCACAGTAATTTCAAATCCAAAATTCTATCGAAAATATGAGCAGAAATTAGGTATTGCTCAGAGAGCCAGGAATAAGAAGCGTGTTCGTGCATTACACGCCAAGATTGCAAATAGTCGAAAAGATCATTTGCATAAAGCAAGCACCAAGCTTGTGAATGAAAATGCATTGATTATTGTAGGTGACTTGAGTGCTAAAAAATTAGTAAAAACCAAAATGGCAAAATCTGTTTTGGATACAGGATTTTCTGCACTAAAAACAATGCTCAAGTATAAATGCGAGAACGCAGGCGTATTGTTTGAAGAAGTCCAAGAAGCCTATACCACCCAAATCTGTTCGTGCTGCGGTGAGATCACCTCAAGTAGTCCAAAAGGTAAGACAGATCTTGGAATAAGAGAATGGGAGTGCATGAGCTGTGGTACAGCTCATGATCGAGATATAAACTCAGCTCTAAACATTCTTGCGCTTGGGCATAAGCGTCTAGCTGTAGGAATCA
>NZ_VPAM01000088.1:0-1083 GCF_013419215.1 Acinetobacter sp. YH12096
GCGCTCTTTAATCCGCTCCCCGAGCTTGTACGCATAGGACACCTCGATCGCATAATTATCTATGCAATTGGCCAAGTTGGCTGTCTCTTTTGCGATGCAGAGCCTCTCAAAGACAAGTTGTGGTTTTTTGTAAATCCCATCTGAGCACAAACTCCACCCGCAGAAACTTGGTCTGTTTGTCCTGTCCACCTTAGCTTTCAACTTCAACTTCTTGAGGAAGCCCTCATGTGTGTCCTTGATGAAAAGAGCCCTATTTGCGCACATATCATCCCCAGCAAAGCATATCCTCTCATCCCCCTTCAACTTGTACCTCAAGAAGGTGAACAGCATGTTAGCCATAGTGTTGAATAAGAATGTGCTAGCCTCACCAGAGAAGCGCATTATAGCAAAGTTCCCCAACTTGGAACCGAGGTGTGTCTTGATGTACTTGTAGTCCTCTATGAGATCATTGGGCAGGCCCAAATACCGCATTAGCGCTAATTCGAACGCTACAATGTATTGATCTTGACTGGCATCAAAAGCCTCATAATCGGACTCTGTGCACACCCCCTCAAACTTGGACTCAATGACCCATTTGTTCAGCTCTTCCAGGCCCTTGCCTGAATGGATATAAAATCTAGCGGGCAACACCTCATTGAGCTTCTTCTCTATGTACCTCATGTATGGAGCGAAGCGACACAGGACGCTGTGCTGAAAGCAAACGATGGTCTGCGCGGCTTTTGCGTCTCTGAACCTGTTGTCAAACTTTGTGCAGAGCTGAGACTTTGAAAACACCATACCGACATCTGCAAGCCAATCCCTGCAAGACCTGTTGCTATGATTCTCAATTGTGGCTGCACTCTTCTGAGTCTTCTTCTCCTCAAAATCGAACTTTGCTTCAGCCATCATGCACGTGTCGTGCATAGGTTTGAGTGGTACATGATTGAGGAATTCCTTAAGTAGAAACGGCCCATACATCTCTGCTGCCCGGAGTTTAGCACTCTCTCTTATTGGATCTGAAAAACGTAACCTCTTCCTCACAGCCATGATGAATGTGACCGTGTCAGCAGCCCTGTGCCTTGGGTAGATTGTATCGAACATATC
>NZ_VPAM01000091.1:0-1020 GCF_013419215.1 Acinetobacter sp. YH12096
CACCTTCTCTCACTAGTGTATTGCGAAGTGTCGGTTATCAGTATTACTCCAGACTTGTATGTCATGCCCGTGGACTCTCCAAATGTAAAACAGTGGCAAGAGTTTGGGAAGTAGGTTTGTACAATCTTTTTCTCATCGAAAGAAGAGACCAAGCACACTTCAGCACTGGGGTGTATAGCCTTACAATTTTCCACACCCTCTACGATCGTGAATTTGGACGCTTCCCCTTCCATGGATCCCATAGTGCACGGCAGACGACCCTCGAAGATCTTATCCTTGAACCTACGACTTCTGCAATTGAAGTTATAGTCAGCATCGTCCAACAAGAGGTTAATGTCAGACTTCATTGCTTGAAAGAGGCTTCTGTCCTTCTCCGAATCATAATCGCTCTGGCAGGGATCCCCCACTAAGAATATATGTACCCCTCCAGGCACCAGCAATGCGAATAGATCCAGGTAACCCGGTGGGAACAGCTGTATTTCATCCACTATGATTGTTGCATCAGGCCTGAACTGTGGGCTTTTCAGAATCGCCCGCTCAAAGGTAAATGTGCGAAATCCTTGCACACTGGTAGCACCCTCCTTCTGCTTGATTGCCTTAATCAGCTCATTGAACGAGTCGGCCAAGTGCTTCCTTGGGGAGATGTAAAGTATACTTTTCCCGAGATTGTTGTTCAGGACCTTCCTAAATACCATGCTCTTCCCTGCTCCAAAAGTCCCTAGCAAGCAACCCACTTCCCGCGGACCTTCATCCCATCCTCCCCTCATTGGCTTCTAACAGGTTCCCGACCTTGTTGAACAATTCATCACATAGCACCCCAGTGCTTCCAGCATTTAGGCTATCGGCCAGCACTTTAGCTCTAAGCTTGCATGGACTGTAAGGAAGCATCGTGCACATAGCTTTCAGCATAGAAAGTGTTTCCGGCTTTATTTCGCAGCTTGCATCATGCACACTCGTATACTTAGTAACCCCTATTGGCTTGCTCTTGCAATGCTCTATGTGATCCTTACTCAAATTGAA